>JAJZTO010000307.1 GCA_021848865.1 Myxococcales bacterium | reverse complement strand
GATCTGCCCGGGCTGGATCGGCGTGAAGGCGCACCCCTTCTGGCACCGCTACCCGGTGGCGCGGCTCGACGACCTGGCCGCGCTCTGCCAGGAGCGCGGGAAGCCGCTCCTGGTCCACCTCGGCGCCGGGCGCGCGCGCGGCGACTACCGCCGCCTGCCCGAGCGCTTCCCGCGCCTCCGGCTGGTCTACGCGCACGCCGGCATCCCCTGGTACCGGGAGCTGTGGGACTACGCGCGCCGGCGCGACCACGTCTCCGTCGATCTCTCGAGCCCCTACCTCACCAAGGCCCTGCGCCACGAGGTGCTGCGCGCGCTGGGCCCCTGGCGCTGCCTCTACGGCAGCGACGGGCCCTACGGCTACCCGGCGCCCGGCGGCGGCTACGATCACGGCGTCATCCTCGGCCAGATCGAGCGGGCGGGCCTCCCGGCGGCCGACCTGGAGCGGGTGCTGGGCGGGAACTTCCGCGCGCTCACCTCGGGCTGATCCGGCCGCCCGGAGGGGACGGCCGGCGCCTCGCGCACGCCTGGGACGGCGGGCCGGACCCCGGCGCTCCCCCCGGACGCAGCCCGGGGAGCGGCGTCACCCCACCGGCAGCGGCCCGACGCGCCAGATCTCCTCGGCGTACTGCCGGATGGTCCGGTCGGAGCTGAACTTGCCGGTGCGGGCGACGTTGAGGATGGCCTTGCGGGTCCAGCTCTCCACGTCCAGCCAGGCCTTCGAGACCCGCTCCTGCGCCTCGAGGTAGGCGCGGAAGTCGGCCAGCACCAGCCAGGGGTCGCCGCCGTTCAGCAGCGAGTCGACGATGGGCTGGAAGAGGCGCGGCTCGGCGGGCGAGAAGGTCCCCGAGCCGATGGCGTCCAGGACCGCCTTCAGCTCCCGGTCGCTCCGGTAGCGCTCCCAGGGATCGTAGCCCCGGGCCCGGAGCGCCTTCACCTCGTCGACGGTGAGGCCGAAGAGGAAGAAGTTGTCGGCCCCGACCTCCTCCCGGATCTCGACGTTGGCGCCGTCGAGCGTGCCGATGGTGAGCGCGCCGTTCATGGCGAACTTCATGTTCCCGGTGCCCGAGGCCTCCTTGCCGGCGGTGGAGATCTGCTCGGAGAGGTCGGCCGCCGGGAAGATGCGCTCCGCCAGGCTCACCCGGTAGTTGCGCAGGAAGGCGACGGTGATGCGCCCGCGCACGTCCACGTCGTGGTTCACCACCTCGGCCACGGCGTTGACGAGCTTGATGACCGCCTTCGCCATCACGTACCCGGGCGCCGCCTTGCCGGCGAAGACGTAGGTCCGCGCCACCGGCGAGTAGCCGGGGTCGGCCTTGATGCGCAGGTACTGGGCCACGATCTGGAGCACGTTGAGGAGCTGCCGCTTGTACTCGTGCAGCCGCTTCACCTGGACGTCGAAGAGCGTGTCCGGGTCCACGGTGAGGCCGCACTCGGCCCGGACGATCTCGGCGAGCCGCTCCTTGTTGGCGCGCTTCACCGCCCGGAACTGGCGGCGGAAGGCCTCGTCGGCCGCCAGCGGCTCGAGCCGCTTCAGCTCGTCGACGTCGGTCTCCCAGCCCGGCCCCAGGCACTCGGTGATCACCCGGGCCAGCTCCGGGTTGGCCTGGAGCAGCCAGCGCCGCGGGGTGACGCCGTTGGTCTTGTTGTTGAAGCGGCCGGGCCAGAGCCGGTGGAAGTCGCGGAACAGCTCGGCCTTCAGCAGCTCGGTGTGCAGGGCGGCCACGCCGTTGACGCTGTGCGAGCCCACCACCGCCAGGTGGGCCATGCGCACCTGGCGCACCGGCCCCTCCTCGACGAGCGACATCCGGGCCACCGCCGCCGGGTCCACGCCCTGGCCCCGGACCTCCTCCAGGAAGCGCCGGTTCACCTCCAGGATGATCTCCAGGTGGCGCGGCAGCACCCGGCCGAACAGCTCCACCGGCCAGCGCTCCAGCGCCTCGGGCAGGAGGGTGTGGTTGGTGTAGCCGAAGGTGGCCTGGCAGATGGCCCAGGCCTTCTCCCAGGCCAGCTCGTGGTCGTCCACCAGCACCCGCATCAGCTCGGCGATGGCGATGGCCGGGTGGGTGTCGTTGAGCTGGATGGCCACCTTGTCGGGGAAGGCCTCGAAGTCGGGCCGCTCCTTCAGGTAGCGCTCGACGATGTCGTGGATGGAGCAGGCCACGAAGAAGTACTGCTGCTGCAGCCGCAGCTCCTTGCCCATGACGGTGAGGTCGTTGGGGTAGAGCACCTTGGAGATGTTCTCCGAGACGTTCTTCTCCTCCACCGCCGCCAGGTAGTCGCCCCGGTTGAAGTCGCCGAGGTCGAACTCCTGCGAGGCCCGGGCCCGCCAGAGCCGGAGGGTGTTGACGGTGTCGTTGCGGAAGCCGGCGATGGGGGTGTCGTAGGGCATGCCCAGCACCTGCCGCGCCTCCACCCAGCGCACCCGCTCCCGCCCCCGCCCGTCCACCCACCGCTCGGTGCGGCCGAAGAACTTCACCGGCAGCTGGTGCTCGGGGCGCGGGATCTCCCAGGGGTTGCCGAAGCGCAGCCACTCCTCGGGCCGCTCCACCTGCCAGCCGTCGCGGATCTCCTGGTCGAAGATGCCGAACTCGTAGCGGATGCCGTAGCCGTAGGCGGGCAGCGCCAGGGTGGCCATGGAGTCGAGGAAGCAGGCCGCCAGCCGCCCCAGGCCGCCGTTGCCGAGGCCGGCGTCCGGCTCCTCGGGGTAGAGGTCGGCGAGCTCCAGGCCGAGCCCGGAGAGGGCGTCGCGCATGGTGTCGAGCAGCCCCAGGTTGATGAGGTTCGACTCCAGCGCCTTCCCCAGCAGGAACTCCATCGACAGGTAGTAGACGCGCTTCGCGTCCGACCGGTAGTAGTGCTGCTGGGTCTGCACCCAGCGGCGCATCATCCGGTCGCGCACCGCGTAGGCCACCGCGAAGTAGCGGTCCATGGCGGTGGCGGTGTGCTCGTCCTTGCCCTGCGAGAACTGCAGGTGGTCGGCCACCGCGCGCCGGACCGAGTCCACGTCGGTGGCGGTCCGGCTGTTGGGCAGCTCGCGCGCCCGCTCCAGGGCGCGCTCGAGGGCGTTCCCCTCGCCCTTGCGCGGTGAGCTCATGGGCCGGTCACGCCTTCCGCAGCGCCGCCGCCAGCTCGGCGTAGAGGTGGATGGCGCTCACCGTGGCCTTGCCGAAGTCGGCCAGGTCCAGCGACTCGTCCTCGGAGTGGGCGTTGGAGTACGGGTCCTCGACGCCGATGAGCAGCGCCGGCACGCCCCCCAGCGCCTGGGCGAAGGGCTCGACGAAGCCGATGGAGCCGCCGGTGCCGATGAAGAGCGGCTCGACGCCGAAGCCGGCCTTCAGGGCGCGGGCCGCCGCGGCGAAGGCCGGGTGGCCGATGTCGGTCTTCCAGGCCCCGCCGTGCTGGTCCCCCTTGATCTTCACCTCCACGCCCCAGGGCGCCGCCTTCTTCAGGGCGGCCACCAGCAGCTTCAGGGAGCGGGCCGGATCCATGTCCGGCACCAGCCGGAGCCCCACCCGCGCCCAGGCCGAGTCCACGATGATGTTGCGCGCCTCCTTGCGGGAGGAGGCCTGGATGGCGTTCACGGCGACGGCCGGCCGGAACCAGTTCTCCTCCAGCGGGTGGCGCTTGCCGAGCAGCTTCACGCCCTTCTTCATCCCGGCCTGCCGCACGAACTCCTTGCGGCTCATCGGCAGCCGGGCCAGGGCCTTCTTCTCCTTGGCGTTGAGCGGCTTCACCTGGTCGTAGATGCCGGGGATGGCGATGGAGCCGTCCGGCCTCGAGAGCGAGGCCAGCATCCGCGCCAGCGCCATCGAGGCGTCGGGCACCGGGCCGCCCCACATCCCGGAGTGGAGGCTGGTGCGCAGCGCCGTCACCTCCACCTCGACGACCACCAGCCCCCGCAGGGCGATGGTCACCGAGGGCAGGCCGGTGTCGAAG
>JAJZTO010000306.1 GCA_021848865.1 Myxococcales bacterium | reverse complement strand
GAGGAAGTCCCAGGCGCGGCTGCGCCAGGCGCTGGCCCTGAACCCGAAGAACGTCCGCGCACAGGTGTACCTGGCCGAGCTATTCTTCAAGGAGGGCAAGCCCGAGGAGGCGCGGGCGCTGCTCTCGGCGGCCGCGGCGCAGGTGCCGGGGGCCTACGACGCACCGGAGGAGCGGCGCTGGCAGGCGCGGGCGCGCCTGCTGCTGGCGGAGAAGAGATAGACCCAGGGAGGGGACACCATGGAGAGTCGAGCCGCAGGCCAGGGAGCGAGCACCCGCAGCGTCGTCGCCATGTTCGAGGCCACCGCGGCGCGCGTGGGCGCGCGGGCCTGCACCAAGGAGAAGAGGGGCGGCGCCTGGGTCGACACCAGCTGGGCGGAGATGGCGCGGCGGGCGCGGGCCGTCGCCGACGGCCTGGCGTCGCTGGGCGTGCAGCGGGGCGACCGGATCGGCCTGCTGGGCGAGACCGCCACCGACTGGGTGGTCGCCCACCTCGGCATCCTGGGCGCCGGCGCCGTCACCGTGCCCATCTACCAGTCCAACAAGCCCCACGAGGTGCAGTACATCCTCCAGGACTCCGGCGCCTCCTGGATGTTATGCGACGCCGAGCACCAGGTGCAGAAGGTCCGCGAGGTCCGCGGCCAGCTCCCCGGGCTCAAGGGCCTGGTGCGCTTCGCGGGCCCGGGCCAGGGAGACGCCGAGCGGACCCTGGCCGGGCTGGAGGCGGCCGGCGTCGCCTGGCGGAAGGGGAACGAGGGGGCCCACGCCGCGCGGGTGGCCGCCATCGGCCTCGAGGACCCCGCCTGCTTCATCTACACCTCCGGCACCACCGGCAACCCCAAGGGCGTGGTGCTCACCAACGGCAACTGGGTCTACGAGGGCGGCATCTCGGCGCAGATCGACCTGATCCGGGCCGACGACCTCATGCTGCTGTTCCTGCCGCTGGCCCACTCCTTCGCCCAGGTGATGGCCGTCGGCTGGTTCGGCACCGGCTTCACCGTGGCCTTCGTCGAGTCGATGGAGAAGATCGTCGACAACGCCGCCGAGGTGCGCCCCACGGTGATGCCCTCGGTGCCGCGGGTCTTCGAGAAGGCCTACAACGCGGTGGTGTCGAAGGGCCTGGCCACGCCGGGCCTGAAGGGGACGCTCTTCAAGATGGCGCTGCGGGGCCTGGACGGCTACGTGCTGGCGCGGGAGCAGGGGCGGCCCGGCGGCGGCGGGCTCGACTTCCTCCTGGGCCGCAAGCTGGTCTTTCCCAAGCTGGCGGCGGCGCTGAAGGAGCGCTTCGGCGGCCGGATGCGGCTGTTCATCTCGGGCGGCGCGCCGCTCTCCCCCAAGATCAACTGGTTCTTCCACTTCTGCGGGATGGAGATCCTGGAGGGCTACGGCCTCACCGAGACCAGCGCCGGGACCTTCGTGAACCGCCCGGGCGCCAACCGCATCGGGACGGTGGGGCCGCCGGTGCCGGGCACCGAGGTGAAGATCGCGGCCGACGGCGAGATCCTCATCCGCGGGCCGGGCATCATGAAGGAGTACTACCGGAACCCGGCGGCCACCGCCGAGGCGCTGCACGACGGCTGGCTCCTCACCGGCGACATCGGCTACCTGGACGAGGCCGGGGCGCTGCGCATCACCGACCGGAAGAAGGACATCATCGTCACCGCCGGCGGCAAGAACGTGGCCCCGCAGAACCTCGAGAACGAGCTGAAGACCGACCCCTTCATCTCCCAGGTGGTGGTGCACGGCGACAAGCGCAAGTTCCTCTCGGCGCTGGTGACGGTGAACGAGGAGAACGTGCGCAAGTGGGCCGCCGACAACAAGGTGTCCCTGGCGCCGCGGCTCCACGAGGACCCGGCGGTGAAGGCGCGGATCCAGAAGGCCATCGACGCCGTCAACGCCCAGCAGGCCAGCTACTCGACCATCAAGCGCTTCGCCATCCTGGAGAAGGACTTCACCCAGGAGGGCGGCGAGCTCACCCCGACGCTCAAGGTGAAGCGCAAGGTGGTCTCGGAGCGCCATCGGGCGCTGCTCGACTCCTTCTACGTCGAGTAGGCCGACGCGGCGGCGCCCAGGATGAATGTAGGGGCGGGGCTCGTCCCCGCCCGCCGCATGGGCTACCCGTAGGGCCGGGGCTCGTCCCCGGCCGGCCGCCAGGCCGCGATCGAACGTGGCGGGCTCCCGGCCGGCTTGACAGGCCGCGTGCTCCACCACTAGGTTCGGGCCGATTCCCGAATCAACGGAGGCTTCGGCCATGGCGGGACAGGCGGCGAGCGTCAAGGACGTCTTCGAGCAGCACATGCCGGACCGGCTGAGGTCCAAGCCCGACCTGGTCGGGAAGATCAACGCCGTCTACCAGTTCAACATCACCGGACCGGGCGGCGGCCAGTGGGCCGTGGACTGCGTCACCCCGGGAGGCGCCGTCACCGCCGGGAGCTCGGCGGCGGCGAAGTGCACGGTGACCGCCTCCGAGGGCGACTTCCTGAACATCGTGAACGGCAAGCTCAACGCGCAGATGGCCTTCATGATGGGCAAGCTGAAGATCCAGGGCGACATGGGGCTGGCGCTGAAGCTGGCCCAGCTGCTGGGCTGAGCCGGCGCGCCGGATGGGCACGCTCCCGCTCGCCGGCCTTCGGGTCCTCGACCTCTCCCGGCTCTACCCCGGCCCCTACGCCACCCTGGTCCTCGCCGACCTGGGGGCCGACGTGGTCAAGGTGGAGGAGCCGGCCACCGGCGACTACCTGCGCTGGATGGCGCCGCTGGCCGGCCGCCAGTCGGGCTTCTTCCACGCCCTGAACCGCAACAAGCGCAGCCTGACCCTGGACCTCAAGGCGCCGGGCGGCCCCGCGGCCTTCCTGCGGCTGGCGCGCTCCGCCGACGTGGTGCTCGAGTCCTTCCGGCCCGGGGTGATGGACCGGCTCGGCATCGGCTGGGAGCGGCTCAGGGCCGAGAACCCGCGGCTGGTGCTCTGCTCCATCAGCGGCTACGGGCAGGACGGCCCCTACCGCCTCGTCGCCGGGCACGACCTCGACTACATGGCCATCGCCGGGGCGCTGGCGGTGAACGGCCCGGCCGAGCGGCCGGTGCCGCCGGGCGTGCAGGTGGCCGACGTCGCCGGCGGCGCCTGGCCGGCGGTGGCCGGGACGCTGGCGGCGCTGCTGCGGCGCGCCGTCACCGGCGAGGGGGCCCACGTGGACATCTCGATGACCGACGGCGCCCTGGGGATGCTGGCGATGCAGCTGGGCGCGGCCGACGGCCGGGGCGCGCCGCTGCGCCGCGCCGGGGAGCTCCTGAACGGCGGCACCGCCTGCTACAACGTCTACCGCACCTCCGACGGCCGCTTCATGGCGCTGGGGGCGCTGGAGCCCCAGTTCTTCGCCCGCTTCTGCGAGGCGGCGGGGCGGCCCGAGCTGGCGGCGCGCCAGTTCGAGGCGGAGGGGCGGGGGCCGCTCGCCGAGGTCGAGGCGCTGTTCCTCGGCCGCACCCGCGACGAGTGGACGGCGCTGGGGCGGGCCGCCGACTGCTGCCTGGCGCCGGTGCTGGAGGGGGAGGAGCCGCGGCAGGACCCGCAGCTGCGGGCGCGCGGCCTGTTCCTCGAGGTGGAGACCCCGTGGGAGGGGAAGGCGATGCGCTCGGTGGCGACGCCGGTGCGGCTCGCCGGCGTCCAGGCGCCGCGGCGTCCGGCGCCGGAGCTGGGCGCCGACACCGAGGCGGTGCTCGCCGAGGCCGGCTTCCCCGCCGCCGAGGTCGCCGCGCTCCGGGCCGCCGGAGTGGTGTAGGGCGGGCGCCGGGCGCGTCCCTCCCGAGCCTTGACAGCCTGCGTCACGCCGAACAGGATGTGCCGGACTTGCGCCTCCTCTTCGCCATCGCCGCCGCCTCGCTCGTCCTCCTGACGGCGGTGGCGCCGCACGTGCACACCGGGCCCGAGGGCAGCAGCGGCTGCCAGGCCTGCGTGAT
>JAJZTO010000008.1 GCA_021848865.1 Myxococcales bacterium | reverse complement strand
GTGGTCGCTGCTGCGCCGGTCGCCGACCTGGGCGGTGGTGGCGCTCGGCCTGTGCGGCTGGCTGCTGTGGGACTCCTGGCCCGACGTCGCCTACTACCTCTCGCCGCTGCGCCCCATCGACCTGGGCGTCCCGGGCGCCTACCACCTGGAGGCGGCGCGGCCCAACCGGCTGGTCCGCATCGCCGGCGCGCCGGCGGCGGCGGTGGCCATCACCGACGCCCGGGCGCGGGAGGAGCGCGCCGTGCTCGGCCTGCGGGGGCTGAACCTGGCGGTGGATCGGCCCGGGCGAGGGACGCCGGCGGCGGTGTTCGAGGGGCGGCTGCTGCCGGCGGCGCGCCAGGCCGACTACGCCCCGGCGGTCGCGGCGCTGCGGGACCGCGGCTGGGCGGCCGGGGACCGCTGGATGGTGCTCCGCGACGGCGAGCGGCCGCGCACGCGCTGGGCGCCGCTGGCCTGGTCGGCGGCGCTGCTGCTGCTCGCCGCGGTGAACGCGCGCGCGCTGCTGAAGTCGCTGCTGGCGTGAGAGGGGAGGGCAATGGCGATCCAGATCCACGACACCCTGGCCGGCCGCAAGCGCGAGCTGGTGCCGCTGGTGCCCGGGCGCATCGGGCTCTACGCCTGCGGGCCGACGGTCTACGACCTCTCGCACCTGGGCCACGCGCGCTGCTACGTGGTCTGGGACGTGGTGGTGCGCCACCTGCGGGCCCGCGGCTTCCAGGTGAAGTACGTCCGGAACTTCACCGACGTCGACGACAAGATCATCAAGCGGGCCGGGGAGCGGGGCGAGGACCCGGTGGCCCTGGCGGCCCGCTTCGCCGGGGCCTACCTCGAGGACATGGACGCGCTCGGGAACCTCCGTCCCGACGTCGCCCCCAAGGTCTCGGAGCACGTCCCGCAGATCGTGGAGATGATCGCGAAGCTGGTGGAGCGGGGCTACGCCTACGCGCCCGGCAACGGCGACGTCTACTACGCGGTGCGCAAGTTCGCCGAGTACGGGCGCCTGGCGCGGCGCAACCTCGACGACCTGCTGGCCGGGGCGCGGGTCGAGCCGGGAGAGGCCAAGCGCGACCCCCTCGACTTCGCCCTGTGGAAGGCGGCCAAGCCCGGCGAGCCCAGCTGGCCGTCGCCCTGGGGCCCGGGCCGGCCCGGCTGGCACATCGAGTGCTCGGCGATGACCCTGGCCCACCTCGGGGCCCCCTTCGACCTCCACGCCGGCGGGAAGGACCTGATCTTCCCGCACCACACCAACGAGATCGCGCAGTCGGTGGCGGCGGCCGGCGACGGCGTCCACGCCGAGAGCTACTGCCGCCACTGGGCCCACAACGGCTTCATCGAGATCGACGACGAGAAGATGTCCAAGTCGCTGGGCAACTTCTTCACCATCCGCGACGTCCTGGGCCGGCACGACGCCGAGGCGCTGCGCCTCTTCCTGCTCGGCACCCACTACCGGAACGACTTCAACTTCGCCGACACCCTCCTGGCCGACGCCGAGCGGCGGCTCGGCTACCTCTACGAGACGCTGGAGAAGGCCGACCAGGCCGCCGCCGGCGCCGCCGCGGGCGCGGAGGAGCCCTTCGCCGAGGCGGCCCGCGCCGCCCTGGACGACGACTTCAACACCCCGCAGGTCCTGGCGATCCTGGCGGAGGCCTTCACCGCCGCCAACGCCCTCTGCGATCGAAAGGGCAAGCGGACGCCCGAGGAGCGGGCCCGCCTCGGCGCCTTCGCCCGCGAGGCGCGCGCCGTCGGAGGGCTGCTCGGGCTCCTGGCGCGGGCGCCGGCGGACGCGCTCCTCGCCCTCCGGAACCGGGCGGCGGCGCGGCGCGGCATCGTCGGGGCAGAGGTGGAGGCCCGCATCCGCGAGCGTTCCGAAGCGCGGAAGAACAAGGACTTCGCGCGCGCCGACGCCATCCGCGACGAGCTGCTCGCGGCGGGCGTCGTGCTCCGGGACGGAGCCTACGGGACCACCTGGAAGGTCGAGTAGCCTCGGCGGTGCGGAATTTTCTCCATCTCGCCGCGAGGCGAGTTACCCTAGGTGTCGAAACCCCTTTATGGGTGCAGGCGTTCGGGGGCAACATCCTGTAAAAAGGGGCCGCACGCGTCACCCGGAAGCTTCGGTACGACCCGGCGGAGCCCACCGGACACCTGGGACTCCTACACATCGCACAGACGGAACAGGAGACCGACGATGCGGCTCAAGGTAGCCACCCTTCTCACCGGCCTGTCGCTCCTCGGCGCCCCGCGGGCGCTGGCCCAGGGTCTCCCCTCCTTCGACCTCGAGCGCCTGCGGCTCGATCCGGCCGCCGGCTCGTCGCTGGTCGTCGGCAACGGGGAGGTGGGCAAGGCGGGGACCAGCCGAACCTCCCTGTCCATCGCCTACGAGCACTCCCCCCTGGTGCTCCTGGCCGACGGCACCCTCCGCGGCCGCGGCGTCGGCCAGACGAGCGACAAGGTCGGCGCGGTCGTGGACGGCCGGTACACCGCGACCATCGGCCTCTCGCTGGCGCTGGTGGACAACCTCGAGCTCTTCATCCGCGCCCCGTACGTCGCCTGGCAGCACGGCGACAACCTCGTCGCCACCGGCGTCTCCAAGCCGTTGAACAACGCCGCCGGGACGCCCACGGCCGGCGTGCGCCTCGGCGTGGTCAACCAGGCCGACGGGGCCCCGCTGTCGGTCGGCGTCGCCGCCGAGGTGGCTCCCTCCTGGGGCAACGACCAGGCCCTGGCCGTCAACGGCGGCTTCTCCTGGATGCCGCGCGTCGAGGTGGGCCGCCGCTTCGCCAGCTTCGCGGTGGCGGCGCAGGGGTACGGCCTGTTCCGCGAGGCCGGCATCCCGCTCGCCAAGGGCGACATCGCCGGCAACGAGTACGGCGTCGGCGTGGCCCTCTCCACCCTCGGGACGACCCGCGCCGAGCTCTCGTACCGCTTCGCCGTGAACGAGAACAAGATCTCCATCTCCAGCGAGGCGCTGGCCGGCGTCCGGTACGGCGCCGGGCCGGTGGAGCTCTTCGCCCTGGCCGGCCCGGGCTTCGGGGCGGCGCCGGGAACTCCCACCTGGCGCGGCCTGGTGGGCATCGCGCTGGTGGGCACGCCCAGGTAGCGGACGGCGCCTGGCCATTCGTGTGACCGGGGCGCGAGCCGTCGACGTCGGGGCCCGCGCCCCCCATCGTGGCAAAGGAGGGTGGAGATGAGGCTCAAGTCGGCAATCCTGCTCGTGGCAACGACCCTGCTCGCGGCGCCGGTGGCGCGTGCGCAAGCTCCTTCCTTCGACCTCGAGCGGCTCCAGCTCGATCCCACCGCCGCCGGCTCGCTGGTGATCGGCGACGGCGAGACCGGCCCCCAGGGCGCCTGGCGGCTGTCGCTGGCGGCGCACCTCGAGCACCAGCCCCTCTCGCTCCTCGAGGACGGGACCCTCCGCGGCCGCGGCGCCGGCGCCCCCGGCACGGCGGTCGGCGACCTGGTGAAGAACCGCCTCACCTTCCACCTCGGCATCGCGGCCGCCTTGACGGACCGCCTCGAGATCTACCTGCGCGCGCCGGTGGTCGCCTGGCAGCGCGGCGACGACCTGACCGCGGTGGGCGTGCCCCGGCCGCAGAACAGCGGCATGGGCACCCCGTCGTTCGGCCTGCGGCTCGGCGTCGTCAGCCAGTCCGACGGCGCGCCGCTGTCGGTCGCGGTCGCCGGCGAAGTGCTGCCGTCCTGGGGCACGGCGGCGGCGCTGGCCGGGAACGGCGGCTTTGCCTGGTCGCCGCGCATCGAGGCCGGGCGCCGGTTCTCCAGCTTCCTCCTCGCGGCCCAGGGCTACGCCCTCTTCCGCGAGGCGGGCATCCCGCTCCTCAAGGGCGACATCGCCGGCAACGAGTACGGCGGCGGCGTGGCGGTCTCCTCGCTCGGCAAGCTCCGCGGCGAGCTGTCGTTCCGCTACGCGGTGAACGAGAACGAGCTGTCGCAGTCGGCGGAGGCCCTGGCCGGCGTCCGCTGGACGTACGGTCCGGTCGAGCTCTTCGCCCTGGGCGGGCCCGGCTTCCGCGGCGCTCCCGGCACCCCGGCCTGGCGCGGCCTCGTCGGCCTGGCGCTGATCCCCGGCCCCAAGCCCGCGCCCGCGCCGGCCCCGGCTCCGGCCCCGGCTTCCGCCCCGGCGCCGGTGGCGAAGCCCGATCCCTGCGCTCCGGGCCAGGCCCACGCGCCGGAGCAGTGCCCCAACCTCGACGACGACAGCGACGGCATCCTCAACAAGGACGACGCCTGCCCGACCGTGGCCGGCATCCCCGAGCTGAAGGGCTGCCCGGACAAGGACAGCGACGGCGACGGCGTCCCGGACCGCCTCGACAAGTGCCCGAACGAGAAGGGCCCGGCCGAGAACCAGGGCTGCCCCGACAAGGACAGCGACGGCGACGGCGTGGTGGACCGGCTCGACCGGTGCCCCACCGTTCCCGGCGTCGCCGAGCACCAGGGCTGCCCCCCGCCGAAGGCGGAGCTGAAGGCCGGCAAGATCGAGCTCAAGGAGTCGGTCTTCTTCGACTCCGGCAAGGCCACCATCCAGGACCGCTCCTTCGGGCTCCTCGACGACGTGGCCGGCATCCTCAAGGCCAACCCGCAGGTGGCGAAGGTGACCGTCGAGGGGCACACCGACTCGGCCGGCAACGCCGCCACCAACCAGAAGCTCTCCCAGGCTCGCGCCGACGCGGTGAAGAAGTACCTGGAGGGCAAGGGGGTCGAGGCTTCCCGGATGGAGGCCAAGGGCTTCGGCTCGTCGCGCCCCATCGCCGACAACAAGACCAAGGCCGGCCGCGAGAAGAACCGCCGCGTGGAGTTCAGCTTCCCGGCGGCGCCGTCGAAGTGATCCCCCTCACCGCATCCGGAGGAACCCCATGAAGACCGTCCGCAGCCTCGTCGCCGTGCTCGTCGCCGCCGCCGCCACCTCGGCCTACGCCTACCAGGTGACCGGCCCGGTGGCCGAGGTGACCGACGCGAAGATCGTGGTCACCCAGGAGAAGGGCAAGAACAAGGGCGAGAAGTTCGAGATGGCCCGCACCGCCGACACCAAGGTCACCGGGGAGCTGAAGAAGGGCGCCACGGTCACCGCCGAGTACACCCTGACCGCCAAGAGCGTCGAGGTGAAGGCGGAGAAGGCCACCAAGGCGAAGGCCAAGGCCAAGAAGAAGTAGCGCGGCCGCGACGGGACCGCAGCGCGGCGGCCGCCTCCAGGGGCGGCCGCCGCCGTTTCGGGCCCGCGGTGCGCGCCCCGGCGCAGCGTTACACTCCCCGGTCGTGCCCTTCGAGATCGCCAGCGACTTCCAGCCCCGGGGCGACCAGCCCCGCGCCATCCGCGAGTTGGTGGAGGGGCTGCGGCGCGGCGACCCGCACCAGGTGCTGCTCGGGGTCACCGGCTCGGGGAAGACCTTCACCATCGCCAACGCGGTCGCCCAGGTGAAGCGGCCCACCCTGGTGATCGCCCACAACAAGACCCTGGCCGCCCAGCTCTACGGGGAGTTCAAGGAGCTGTTCCCCTCGGCGGCGGTCCACTACTTCGTCAGCTACTACGACTACTACCAGCCCGAGGCCTACGTCCCGTCGACCGACACCTTCATCGAGAAGGACTCGTCCATCAACGACGAGATCGACCGGATGCGCCACGCCGCGACCCACGCGCTGCTGACCCGCAACGACGTGCTGATCGTGGCCTCGGTCTCCTGCATCTACGGCCTGGGCACGGCCGAGGCCTACTACGGCCTGCTGCAGCGGCTGGAGCGCGGGCAGGAGTTCCTCCGCGACCGCTTCCTGCGCTCGCTGGTGGACATCCAGTACCAGCGCAACGACCTGGACTTCCACCGCGGGACCTTCCGCGTCCGCGGCGACACCGTGGAGGTCTTCCCGCCCTACGAGGAGGAGCGGGCCGTCCGCATCGAGTTCTTCGGCGACGTGGTGGAGCGCATCGCCGAGTTCGACCCGCTCCGGGGCACGGTCCTCGGCGACCTGGACAAGGTGGCCATCTTCCCCAACAGCCACTACGTCTCGGCCCCGGAGACGCGCCGGCGCGCCATGGACGGCATCCGCGACGAGCTGCGGGACCGGCTCCAGGCGTTCCGGGCCCAGGGGAAGCTGGTCGAGGCCCAGCGGCTGGAGCAGCGGACGATGTTCGACCTGGAGATGCTGGAGCAGATGGGCTTCTGCTCCGGCATCGAGAACTACTCCCGCTGGCTCTCGGGCCGGAAGGCGGGCGACCCGCCGCCCTGCCTCCTCGACTACTTCCCCAAGGGCTTCCTGCTGGTGCTCGACGAGTCGCACCAGACGGTGCCCCAGCTCGGCGCCATGTACCGCGGGGACCGCTCGCGCAAGGAGACCCTGGTGGAGTACGGCTTCCGCCTCCCCTCCGCCCTCGACAACCGCCCGCTGAAGTTCGAGGAGTTCCGGGCGCTGGCGGGCCAGACCATCTACGTCTCGGCGACCCCGGCCGCGTGGGAGCTGGAGCAGGCCGGGGGCGTGGTGGTGGAGCAGATCATCCGGCCCACCGGGCTGATGGACCCGCAGGTGGAGGTGCGCCCGGTGGGCACGCAGGTGGACGACCTGCTGGGGGAGATCCGCCAGCGGGCCCAGGCCGGGGAGCGGGTGCTGGTGACCACCCTCACCAAGCGCATGGCCGAGGACCTCACCGAGTACTACACCGACGTCGGCGTCCGCTGCCGGTACCTGCACGCCGACATCGACACCCTGGAGCGCAGCGCGCTGATCCGCGACCTGCGCCGCGGCGAGTTCGACGTGCTCGTGGGCATCAACCTGCTGCGCGAGGGGCTGGACCTGCCCGAGGTCTCGCTGGTGGCGGTGCTGGACGCCGACAAGGAGGGCTTCCTGCGCTCGTCGGTGTCGCTGGTGCAGACCATCGGCCGGGCGGCGCGCCACGTGAACGGCCGGGTGCTGCTGTACGCCGACGCCGTCACCGACTCGATGCGCACCGCCATCCAGGAGACGGAGCGGCGGCGGGAGCGGCAGCGGCGCTTCAACGAGGAGCACGGCATCACCCCGGTCTCGGTGAAGCGCAGCATCACCGACCTGGGGATGGCGGCGGTGGAGGCGGCCGACTGGGTGACGGTGCCGGTGGCGGCCGACGGCGCCGAGTGCCGCCCCGAGGAGATCCCCGGCATCGTCGCCGAGCTGGAGAAGGAGATGGCCCGGGCCGCCGACCAGCTGGAGTTCGAGAAGGCGGCGCAGCTGCGGGACCGCATCCTCGGGCTCAAGGACCTCCAGCTCGGGGTGCCGCGCCGCGCCGCCGGCGCGCGCGGGCTGCTGGGCAGCGGGGCCGGGGGCCAGGCGCTGTCGCGCATGGGCGGGCCGCGGCGGCCCCAGGCCCGCCGGCGGCGGCGGTAGGGCGCCGTGGATCCGGCCCTCCGGCACACCCTGGCGGAGCTCCCGGCCGAGCCGGGCTGCTACCTCATGAAGGACCGGGCCGGCGAGGTGGTCTACGTCGGCAAGGCCAAGAGCCTGCGCAGCCGCGTGCGCAGCTACTTCGGCGCCGCCCGCGCCGACGACCGGGCCTTCGTCGGCCAGCTGGAGGAGCTGCTCGGCACCATCGAGGTGATCGTCACCCGCTCCGAGAAGGAGGCGGTGCTCCTCGAGAACCAGCTCATCAAGCGCCACCGCCCCCGCTTCAACGTGGTGCTGCGGGACGACAAGGACTTCATCGTCCTGCGGCTCGACGGCGGCCACCCCTTCCCGCGGCTTCAGGTGCCCCGGGCCCGCGAGCCCCGCGACGGCGGCGCCCGGATCTTCGGCCCCTACAGCTCGGCCAGCAGCATCCGCGAGACCCTGCGGATCGTGAACCGGTACTTCCAGCTGCGCACCTGCTCCGACGAGGTCCTGGCCCACCGCAAGCGGCCCTGCATCCTCTACCAGATCCACCGCTGCCCGGCCCCCTGCGTCCACGAGCTTCCGCCCGGCGACTACGCCCGCAGCGTCGAGGAGGCGGTGGCCTTCCTGGAGGGGCGCGAGACCGAGCTGCGGGAGCGGCTCCAGGCCCGCATGCGGGAGGCGGCGGCGGCGCTCCGCTTCGAGGAGGCGGCCCTGGTGCGCGACCAGCTCCAGGCGGTGGAGCGGAGCCTGGAGAAGCAGCGGGTGCTCCTCGGGGACGAGGTGGACCGCGACGTCTTCGGCCTCCACCGGGAGGGGCCCGACCTGGTGGTGCACGCGCTCCTGATGCGGAAGGGAAAGCTCCAGGACAGCCGCAGCCATCCCTTCCGCGGCACCGAGGCCCCCGAGGCCGAGCTGCTCTCCTCCTTCCTGGCGATGTACTACGAGCGGGAGGTGCCGCCCGACGAGGTGCTGCTCCCGGTCGAGCCCGAGGGGGTGGAGGCCCTGGCCGAGGTGCTCTCGGAGCGGCGCGGCCGGCGGGTGCGCATCCTCACCCCGCGCCGGGGGGCCAAGGCCGACCTGCTGGAGGTGGCGGACCGCAACGCCGCCCAGGGCTTCCGGAGCTGGCACGAGAAGGCGGAGCGGCGCGAGGAGGCGCTCGCGGCCCTGGCCCGGGCCCTGCACCTGCACCGCGAGCCGCGCTGGGTCGAGTGCTACGACATCTCCACCTTCCAGGGGGCGCTGGCGGTCGGCTCGGGCGTGTCGATGCGCGACGGCGAGCCCGACAAGGCCGGGTACCGGCGCTACCGGGTGAAGGGCGTCGCCGGGCAGGACGACTTCGCCATGATCCACGAGGTGCTGGGGCGCCGCCTGCGCCGCGCCGTCGCCGAGGGCAGCTTCCCCGACCTGATCGTCATCGACGGCGGGAAGGGGCAGCTCTCGGCGGCCCTGGCGGCGGCGCGGGACCTGGGCGTCGCCACCGGGCCGGAGCCGGGGAACCCGGGCGTGCCCTTCGTGGAGCTGGTCGGGCTCGCGAAGGCCCGGGTGCTCGAGGCGCCGGGCCCGGCGCGGGTCGCGGGGCCGCGGGCGGCCCGGCTCGCCGCCGCCGCCGAGGCGGCGGAGAGCGGCTTCGTGCGCGAGGCGGCGCGCAGCCCGGAGCGGGTCTTCCTGCCGGGGCGCAAGGATCCGGTGGTGCTGCGCCAGAACTCCGCCGCGCTGTTCCTGCTCACCCGGCTGCGCGACGAGGCCCACCGCTTCGCCATCGAGTTCCACCGCAAGCTGCGGCGCGGCCGCAACCTCCACTCCGTCCTGGAGGAGATCCCCGGGGTCGGCGCGGCCCGCCGCAAGGCGCTGCTGCGGGCGCTGGGGTCGCTCCGGCGCGTGAAGGAGGCCACCGAGGAGGAGCTGGCCGCGGTGGAGGGGGTCGGGCCGGCGGCGGCGCGCGCCGTCTTCGCGGCCTTCCATCCCCCGGCGGCGGGGGAGGCCGCCGCCCCGGCGTCCGGCCGCCGGCCCGCGTTGCCATCGGAAGGCGATCCGCTATAACCGACCCATGAGCCGGAACGGATCGCACGAGGCGGCGCTCACCCCGGTGGTGGATCAGCTGGTCCGGACCGCCCTGGCGGCCAAGGGGCCGCGGCAGGACGGCCGCATCGTGCTGCCCTCGCGCGACGCGGTGGTGGCCTGCGTCGAGGGCATCCGGCAGGTGCTCTTCCCGGGCTACTTCGCCGACGCCGACCTCCACGACCAGAGCCTGCACTACTACGTCGGCGCCACCCTGGACCGCGTGCTCCACGAGCTGGAGGAGCAGGTCACCCGGGCGGTGGCCTTCGCCGAGCGGCACGACTTCGCGACCTGCGGCCACTGCCGCAAGGCGGCCGAGCAGGCCACCCGGGAGCTGCTGCGCCGCCTCCCCGAGGTCCAGCGCAAGCTCGGCACCGACGTCGACGGCGCCTTCGAGGGGGACCCGGCCCTGAAGATCCGGGAGGAGGCGATCTTCAGCTACCCGGGGGTCTTCGCCATCACCGAGCAGCGGGTCGCCCACGAGCTGCACGTGCTCGGGGTGCCGCTCATCCCGCGGATCATCACCGAGCACGCCCACTCGGTGACCGGCATCGACATCCACCCCGGGGCGGCCATCGGCGAGAAGTTCTTCATCGACCACGGCACCGGGATCGTCATCGGCGAGACCTGCCGCATCGGCTCCAACGTCCGCATCTACCAGGGCGTCACCCTGGGGGCGAAGAGCTTCCCGCTCGACGAGAAGGGCAACCCCATCAAGGGGATCGACCGGCACCCCATCGTCGAGGACGACGTGGTGATCTACGCCGGGGCCACCATCCTCGGCCGCATCGTCATCGGCCGCGGCTCCTCCGTCGGCGGCAACGTCTGGCTGACCCACGGGGTCCCGCCGGGGAGCCGCATCACCACCGCCGAGGTCCGCGACCAGCGGCTGGAGGGCGGGGCGGGGATCTAGTCCGGCGGGGCCGTGTGCCGCGCCGCTCGCCGGCCTCAGCGCGTCGGGGCGCGGGCGACCTCCGCCAGGATGGCCCGGTGGCCCGAGGCCCGCCGGCCCTGGACCTCGAAGGCGAGCGCCTCCAGGCCGGGGCCGAGCAGCACGCGGTCGAGGCGCATCCAGGGCAGCCGGGCCGGATAGGAGTACCCGAAGCCCCAGCCGGCCTCGACGAAGGCGTCGCGGTAGCTTCCCAGGGTGGTGCGCAGCAGCCGGCTCCCGTCCGGGAGGTTGGAGTCGCCTGCGATCAGCACCAGGTGGCGGGCCCCTGCCGCCGCCGCGGCCACGGAGCGGGTCTGGGCCTCGCGCAGCGCCGCCGAGGCCGCCAGCTTGCCGGTCTCGAGGTCCCCGACGAACTCGGCCACCCGGCGGCGCAGCCCCATCTTGCGCAGGGCCGCGAGCTCCAGGCGCGCCGATTTCGGGCGCATCGCGAAGACGTCGAGGGTGCCGAGGGGGCTCTCGACGACGGCGTGGGCACACGGCAGGCTGGCGTCCGGCGGCGCGGGGAAGCCGACGCCCTCGATGGAGAGGACCGGGTACCGGCTGGCCACCGTGAACTGCCCGGCCCGGCGCACCG
This sequence comes from Myxococcales bacterium, assembly GCA_021848865.1. Classification (GTDB taxonomy): domain Bacteria; phylum Myxococcota; class Myxococcia; order Myxococcales; family Anaeromyxobacteraceae; genus JACRMN01. Next base: position 9,820 of record JAJZTO010000008.1, on the reverse strand, counting down.
ACCAGTCCACGAAGTCCGGGCCGCGGAGCGCCGCCTCCGCCTCGTGCGAGGTCCACTGGAAGAGCACCAGGTCGGCCCGGGTTTCGCGCACCAGGTCCCGGAGGCGCTCGACGCCGTCGACGGCATGGCCGGTGTTGTAGCTCAGCACCCGGATCACCGGTCCCGCCGGGCGGGCGGGGAGTCGCGGGAGGACGAAGCCCATGACCGGGAAGAGCCAGACCAGCGCCCCGGCCGCCAGCGGCGCCAGGAGCGTCCGCCGTCCGCGGCGCAGGGCGAGCGGCAGGAGCAGCAACCCGGGCAGGATCCAGGGCAGCCGGGGCAGGTAGAGCAGCAGCACCACCGGCCAGGCCTCCTCGCCGACGAGGGCGAAGGCGGCGAGGAGCAGTCCGAGCGCGACCAGCCAGGCCACCGCCGCGACCCAGGGCCACCGGGACGGCCGACCTGGGGCTCGCGATACCGCCGGGGAGGGCTCTGGGTTCGGGGTGGGCATTCCGCTTCCGGACCTCGCCGGACGGGGGCGCATCATCGCACGGGGCGGTGCCTCCCGCCCGCCAGCGGCACCCGCCCGCCGGCCGGCCGCGGAGTTGGGAGGCCCACCACCCCGGGGTAGACTCCGGGCCGTGCGGAGCCAGCGCGCAGCCGACTTCACCCTGGAGTTCGTCGCCGGGACCCTGGCGCGGCGCGGCCTCATCGCCGACGAGGCCCGCAAGACCGCCTTCGCCCGCGAGAACGCGCAGCGCGCCAAGCTGCTGCGCGACCAGTCCAGCCGGAGCGGCGGGCGGGCCCTGCGGCGGGCCGAGCTGTCGCCGGTGGAGCTGGTCGCCTCCTTCGCCTTCGCCGACCTCCAGCGCGAGAGCGAGGTGGTGGACGAGGACAAGGCCACCCGGGCGGTGGCCGAGGAGCTGGGCTTCCCCTACCGGAAGATCGACCCGCTCAAGCTCGACGCGCCGCTCATCACCCGCACCCTGTCGCGCCCCTTCGCCCGGAAGCACGCCGTCATCCCGCTGGAGCGGCGCGGCGGCGCCCTGGTGATCGCGGTCGCCAACCCCTTCGACCGGGAGCTGTTCGAGAACCTGCGCGGCCTCACCGGCTCGGAGATCCAGCCGGTGCTCTCGGCCCCCTCCGACATCCAGCGGGCCATCCACGAGGTCTACGGCTTCCGCCAGCAGATCCGGGAGGCCCAGGCGCAGCTGGAGCAGGGCGGGCCCGACGTCGGCAACCTCGAGCAGTTCGTGGACCTCACCGGCCTGGAGGCGCTCGAGGCCTCCAGCGAGCCGGTGATCGCCGCGGTGGAGTACCTGCTCCACTACGCCTTCGAGCAGCGGGCCAGCGACATCCACGTCGAGCCGCGGCGCGAGGAGTCGATGGTGCGGATGCGCATCGACGGGGTGCTGCACCCGGTCTACCGCATCCCCAAGGGCGTCCACGGCGCCATCGCCAACCGCCTGAAGATCATGAGCCGCCTGGACATCGCCCAGCGCCGGCCCCAGGACGGGCGCATCCGCACCGCCCGCGGCGACGCCGAGATGGAGCTGCGCGTCTCCACCGTCCCCACCGCCTTCGGCGACAAGATCGTCATCCGCATCCTCGACCCCAACGTGCTGGTGCGGGACCTCTCCGAGCTGGGCTTCCTGCCGGAGGAGCGGGACCAGTTCGAGCGCTGGCTGATGCGTCCTCACGGGCTGGTGGTGGTCACCGGCCCCACCGGCTCGGGCAAGACCACCACCCTCTACTCGGCGCTGCAGGCGGTGGCCTCGCCCGAGGTGAACGTGGTGACCATCGAGGACCCCATCGAGATGGTCCACGAGGACTTCAACCAGATCGCCGCCAACCCGCGGACCGGCACCGGCTTCGCCGAGGCGCTGCGCCACGTGCTGCGCCAGGACCCGGACGTCATCATGGTGGGCGAGGTGCGCGACCCGGAGACGGCGCAGCAGGCGGTCCAGGCGGCCCTCACCGGCCACCTGGTGCTGACCACGCTGCACACCAGCGACACCGTGGGGGCGGTGGCCCGGCTGCGCGACCTGGGCGTCCCCAGCTTCCTGGTCGCCGCCACCCTCACCGGCGTGGTGGCCCAGCGGCTGGTGCGCCAGGTCTGCCCCTCCTGCGCCGAGGACGTGCCGCTCACCGCCGACGAGGTGGCCGAGCTGGGGGTGAAGCACCCCGAGGACCACGCCGGAAGCCTCCTGGCCCGGCGCGGCCCGGGCTGCCCCAAGTGCCGCCACACCGGCTACTTCGGCCGCACCGGCCTGTTCGAGGTCCTGCCGGTGAACGCCCGGCTGCGCCACCTCATCGCCGAGGAGGCAACCCCGGAGCTGCTCTTCCGGACGGCGCGCCAGGACGGCCTCCACACCCTGCGCGAGCACGCGGTGCGCAAGGTCGCGGCCGGCGCCACCTCCTTCGAGGAGGCGATGCGGGCCACCGCGGACGCCGAGGAGAACCGGTGACCCTGGCCCGCGAGATCGCCGAGCTGTGGTCGGCCGGCACGCCGATCGTCTACCTCGTCACCGGCGAGGAGGAGCGCGGCGTGGCGATCTGCCAGGAGGCGGCCCGGGCCTTCGAGGCCACCGCCGCGGTCTGGTCGGGCCACCGCGGGCTGGAGCCGCTGGCGCCGTCGGCGCGCGACCCCCTGGTGCTCCTCGACGCCGTGCTCCAGGCGCCGGCGCCGCTGCTGGCGGTGCTGCTCGACTTCCACCTGGAGCTCCAGAACTCGGCGGTGGCGCGCAAGCTCCGGGACCTGGCGCCGCGCCTCTCGGCCGAGGGGCGCTGCCTGGCGGTGGTGGCGCCGCGGCTGGTGCTCCCCGACGGGCTGGCCCACGAGGCGGCGGTGCTGAGGCTGCCCCTGCCGTCCGACGCCGAGCTGGGCGCGATCCTGGACGCGGCCGCGGCCCACGCCGGCGCCGCCCCCGACGCGGCGGCGCGCCACCGGGCGGTGGGCGCGGCCCTGGGCCTGGGGGAGAGCCAGGCGCGGCGGGCCTTCCTGCGGGCGCTGCGGGCCGACCCGGCGCTGGGCGCCCGGGGCCACGCCGCCGTGGTGCAGGAGAAGGTCCGGATCCTGGCGCGGGACCTGGGGCTGGAGCTGGTGGAGTCGGCGGAGCGGCCCGAGGACCTCGGCGGCCTGGAGGGCTTCAAGGCCTGGATGGCCGAGCGGGCGCTGGCCTTCGCGCCCGACGCCCGGCGCTTCGGCCTGCCGGCGCCGCGCGGGGTGCTGCTCCTGGGCGTGCAGGGGTGCGGCAAGTCGCTGGCCTCCAAGGTGGCCGCGACGCAGCTCGGGGTCCCGCTGGTGCGGCTCGACCTGGCCCGGGTGCTGGGGGCCGGGGAGGGGGCCGAGGAGAACCTGGCCCGGGCGCTGGAGGCCGCCGAGGTCAACGCCCCCATGGCGCTGTGGGTGGACGAGATCGAGAAGGCCTTCGCCGGCAGCGGGCCGGGCCAGGGCGGCGACGCCCGCGCCGCCCGGCTCCTCGGCGCCTTCTCCACCTGGCTCCAGGAGCGCAAGCGGCCGGTGTTCGTGGTCGCCACCGCCAACGACGTCACCCGGCTGCCGCCCGAGCTGCTGCGCCGCGGGCGCTTCGACGAGCTGTTCTTCGTGGACCTGCCCGACCTGGAGGCGCGCAAGGCCATCCTGGCGGTGCACCTCCGGCGGCGCGGCCGCGACCCCGAGCCCTTCGACCTCCAGGCGCTGGCCCAGCTCACCCCCGACTACTCCGGCGCCGAGCTGGAGCAGGTGGTGGTGGGCGGGCTGCACCGGGCCTACGCCCTGGGCCGGGAGTTGGAGACGCAGGACCTCCGCCGCGTCGCCCAGGACCTGGTGCCGCTCTACCGGACCTACGAGGAGAACATCAAGGCGCTGCGCGAGTGGGCGCGCGGGCGGGCCCGGACGGCCGGCCGCGAGGGGGCGGTGGTGGAGCTGTTCCGGCGGTCGGGGGGCTAGCGCGCGGCACCGCGGTCCGGGCGGAGGGAGAGGAATGGCACAGGAGGTGTCGACCCTGGTCCTCGGCGAGCCCGCGCTGGATGGGTGGGCTCGCCTGGTCGCGGCGTCGCCGGACGGCAGCATCTACGCCCTGCCGCAGTACCTCGAGATCCTCTGCAGGGCCGCTGGCGGGCGGTACCGGGTGCTGGGCGCGATGCTGGGGGAGGAACTGGCCGGCGGCGTCGCGCTCTACGAGCGGGACTCCCGGCGCGGGCCCTACGTGACGCCGCGGCCGCTGCTCTACTACAACGGCGTCGTCATGCGGCGCTTCGGGTCCAAGTACCCATCCGAGCAGACGGCGCGGAATCTCAAGGTCTTCGGGGCGCTGGCCGCGGCGCTGGCGGCGACGAACGCTCGCGTCGAGCTTCGGTGCGCGAGTTCGTTCCCGGACGCCCGGCCGTTCCAGGCGGCCGGTTGGAGCGCGATCCCCGGGTACTCCTACGTCGTCCCCGTCGACGACCTGGCGCAGGTCAGGGCCCGCATGGAGCAGAATCTCCGCCGGCTGGTCAAGCGTGCCGAGGAGCAGGGCGTGACCGTGGGCGAGGACGACGACTTCGGCGCCTTCTACCGGCTGCACGCCGGGCTGACGGTTCGCCGGGCCTTCGATGTGTACCTCCCCGAGGCGGCCTTTGGCGGGTACTTCGGCGAGCTGCGGCGGGCGGGGTGGTGTCGCCTCTACCAGGCGCGACTTCCCGACGGCCGCGTCGCGGCCACGCAGTTGGTCCTGCTCGGGCCCGGCGCGGTGGCGCACACCGCCGCCGCGGCGTCGGACCCGGAGTTCCAGCGGACGGGGGCGGCTTCCCTGCTCCGGCTGAAGGTGTTCGAGGCGCTCGCCGCGCTGGGCTACGCGGCCCTCGACCTCACCGACGCGGCGCTGAACCCGGTCACCCACTTCAAGAGCCAGCTGGGCGGGGAGCTGCGCCTGCACCTGGTGCTGGAGGCCCCCCTGCGTTGGCGGGATCGGCTGGGGGCCGGCCTGGCCCGCCTCGCGCGCCGGGCCGGTGGCCGCGCGCCGTGAGGACGACCGCCGCGAGCGGCGCCGAGCTCCTCTGCCAGGCCCTGCGGGTCTCGGGGGTGGAGTGCGTCTTCGGCCTGCCCGGCACGCAGACCGTCGCCGTGCACGAGGCGCTTCGCCGGAGCGGGCTTCGCACCGTGCTCGCCACGCACGAGCTGGCCGCCTGCTTCATGGCCAACGGCTACTACCGCGCGACCGGCCGGGTGGCCGCGCTGCTGACCATCCCTGGCCCGGGCTTCGCCTACGCGCTGGCGGGGCTGGCCGAGGCTTCCCACGACTCCGCAGCGCTGCTGCACCTGACGGTGCTCCCGCCCGACGAGGGGCGCCGCTTCCCGTTCCAGGTGATCGATCAGCGCGCCATGGCAGCGCCGGTCGTGAAGTCCGTGCTGGACCTCCGCCGCGCGGGCGAGCTGCCGGGTGGGGTGGCAGCGGCCGTCGCGCTCGCGCTCGCCGGGGAGCCGGGTCCCGTGCTCCTGCAGGTCGCCTCGGCGCTCCTCGGCGGCGCCGGTGGTCCCACGGCCCTCGACGCGCCGCCGGCGGGCGTCTCGCCGCAGGCGCCGGCGGACCCTGCGCAGCTCGACAGGGTGGCGGGGCTGGTCGCCATGGCGGAGCGGCCGGTCCTGCTCCTGGGCCAGGGAGCGGCCGGCGCGGCCGCGGAGGTGCGCGACCTGGCGGAGACCCTCGGCGCGCCGGTGGTCACCACCACCTCGGGCAGGGGGATCCTGCCCGAGGACCACCGCCTGGCGATGGGCTTCGACCTCGCCCAGGGCGGCACCCGCGTCGTGAACGAGCTCTTTCGCTCGTGCGACTGCATCCTGGCTCTCGGGTGCAAGCTGGGCGGCGGGCTCTTCGCCCTGGACCTGCCGGCCGACCGGCTGGTCCACGTCGACGCCAGCGGCGCGGTCCTGGGCGCGAACTACCCGGCGCGCGCGACGGCGACCTGCTCGGTGGAGGTGATGCTGGCTCACCTGGCGGGGGTGCGACCGGCGCTGCGGGCTCGCTGGGCCCCGGGGACGGTCGAGACCTGGCGGCTCCGGCTTCGCGACCGGAGGGGCAACGCGGGTCCAGAGCCGCGGGTGCACGGCGTGACGCCGCGGACGGCGGCGGGCCTCTTCGCCGCCATCGACCGCGCACTGCCGCGAGACGCCGTCGTCGTCGCCGACTCCGGATTGCACCAGGATCTGGTCCGGCGGCACCACGACGTGCTCGCGCCCCGGGGCCTGATCGTCCCCACCGACTTCCAGTCCATGGGCTTCGGGCTGCCCGCGGCGATCGGGGCCAAGCTGGCGGCTCCGCAGCGCCCGGTGGTGGCCGTCCTGGGCGACGGTGGCTTCGCCATGTCCGGGCTTGAGGTCCTCACCGCGGTCCGGGAGCGCCTGTCCATCCCGGTGGTGGTGTTCAACGACGGGCGGCTCAACCGGATCCGCCTGCAGCAGCTCGCGACCCATGGTCGCACGGAGAGCGTCGACGTCCTCAACCCCGATTTCGCGGCCTTCGCCGACGCCGTGGGCGCCGGCTACGAGCGGGTGGACGGCGACGCCGAGGGCACCCTCCGGCGGGCGCTCGGCGCCGGGCGCCCGACCATCGTCGAGGTCCTGCTCGACGATTCGGGCGCCATCCACGCTTCGCGCGCGACGGGGTTGGCGCGCAGCGCGGCGCGGCGCGCGCTCGGCGGGCGCCTGGCGGAATGGCTGCGCCGGCGGACGCGCGGACGCTGAGCCCGCGTGGAAGCCACGGACCCGATGCATCCCCATTCGATGGCGAGCGTGAGATACACTGACGCGCCCGATAGCCGGAGCTGGGCGCCGGAAACGACCGTGGCCAACGACTCCAGCCCCCAGCACTTGCCGGCGATCCTGCTCGCCGACGCGACCTGGTATGGGACGCTGGCCGCGGCGCGCGATCTCGGCTCGCGCGGCGTTCCGGTGACCCTGGCATCCGACGCCCTGCTCGCACCCGCACGGGCCTCCCGCTACGTCACCCGGAGCCTGTCCTGCCCGCCCACCGCCGAGGCCGATGCGCTGCTGGAGTGGCTCCTCCGCTTCGGCCGCGCAAATCCCGGGCACGTGCTCTACCCGACGAGCGACAACCTCGCCTGGCTGATCGCCGCGAACGAACGGACGCTCGCGGCGTGCTTCCGGCTCTTCACGCCGGCGATCGAGGCGCTGGTGCAGCTGCTCGACAAGGAGCGCATGGGCCGGGCGGCGCTCACCGCCGGGCTGGACGTGCCGGACGCGTGGTATCCGCAGGACGAGGCCGAGGTGGAGCGGCTGGCCCAGGCGCTTCGGTATCCGGTCTTCGTCAAGCCCCGGGCGCACGTGCTGGGCCGAAGCCGCGGTGGCGCCGGCAAGGGCGTTCGCGTCCACGGGCCGAGGAGCCTGCCGGCGGTATGGGCCTCCTTCCGGGCGGGGACCACTCACCACCCCGACGTGCTGCGCCGCATCCCCATGGCCGACCGGCCGATCATCCAGGCCTGCTTCCAGGCCGAGGAGCGGGTGTACACGGTGGACGGGTTCGTCGACGGCGAGGGCGCGCTGGTCGGTGCGCTCGCCTGCGAGAAGATCCTTCAGGTCCCGCGGAAGAGCGGGCCGGGCGTGTGCTTCGACGAGGCCCCCGTGTACCCGGAGGTGGCAGCGGGGTTGGAGAGACTGTGCCGCGCCGTCGGGTTTCGCGGTGTCTTCGACGCGGAGTTTCTCGTCGCGGACGGGCGGCGCATGCTCATCGATTTCAACCCTCGCTTCTACAATCACATGGCCTTCGAGGTGGACCGTGGGCTGCCGCTTCCGTGGTTGGCTTACCTCAGTGCGCTCGGAGCGGACGCCGCGGCAGGCACCGCGCCCGTGGCTGCGCCGCCCGCTGCCGGAGCGAGCGGGCGCATCTACGTGCACCACTCGTTGACGGCCCTGCTGCTGGCCTTCCAGGCGCTGGGGGGCGCCATGGCGCCGGAGCAGCGGGCCGGCGTCCGGCGATGGATCCGGAGTCACCGTGGCCGCATCACCGACCCGGCCCTCGATCGCCGCGATCGCCTTCCCGGACTGATGGACCTGGCGATGCAGGCGGCGGACCTGGTCCGGCACCCCCGCGCGTACCTGAGGAACCTGCTGGCGGGCAGCGGCTCCGCCAGCGCGGACGGCGAAGCGCCGGACGGGACGCGCGGGGGGCGCACCTGAACCGCGCCGGCCGCGTCCGCCGAGCGGTGCGGTCGCCTGCACCTTGACCGGTCGGCGTGGCGGTCCTTAGAGTGCAACGGGAGATCGGGTGAGGTGACGATGGAGCGATTCCCCCCTGCCACGACGTTGCAGCCGGTGCCGCGTGCGCCCGAGGGCGGCGTGCCGCGGCACGAGCACCAGGCGCTCTGGTTCACCCTGGCGCGACGCAAGCTGGCCTCGGTGGTGCTGGTGCCGGCGGACGAGGGGCGGCCCGTGGCCGACGTGGCCCACGCCCTCGCCGAGGTCGGCCGCCGGCTCGGTGATTCCCCGGTGACGTCCATCGTCGCCGACGTCATCGACTACGACTTCGTGGCGCGCACCGCCGCCCTGCTCGCGTCCACGCGCCGGAGCGACGACCACCGCCCCGGCTCGTCGCCGCTCGAGGTCATCGTGGCGGTCCACTCGGTCCTCACTGAACCCCTCGGCCTGGCGCTCGTCCAGGCCGCGGGCGGCGTCGTGCTCTGCGTCGAGCTGGGGCGCACGCGCCTCGAGGCCGCGCGACAGACCATCGAGCTGGTCGGGCGCGAGCGCATCGTCGGCAGTGTCGTCGTTCCCTGAAGCCTCCGAAAGCCGAAGCGTCGTCGATCAGGTGCCCGGGACGCCCTCCGCCAGCGACCGGAGCCGCGCCGCCCGGTCCCGCATCGCCTGGGTCGGCGGGAGGCCCAGCGTTTCGAAGACCGCGCCGAGGCGGTGGACCCAGTCGTGGCGGAGCGCGGCATTGCGGACCGCGTCGCGCCGGATCCGGGCGGTGCGATCGGGATCCCGGTCGAGCGCCGCGATCAGGTCGCCCACGCCGGGCGAGTCGAAGGGGAGGGGAATCACCGCGTCGGGCCAGTCGAACTGCCGGGTGAACTCCTCGCTCCGCGGTGGTTCCCCGAGCATCACGGTGCCCGCGGCCGCACCCTCGTAGAACCGGCCGGAGATCTCGTCCCGACCTTGCGTGAACTCCGGTTCGTTCACCCGGGCCCGGTTGGCGATGTAGTAGCGGCTGCGCTGCAAGGCGCTCGCCAGGAGGAGGCGGTGTTCGTTGGGATCGTCCACCCGGAAGGTCCGCTGCCGGAGGTCGGCGCCGCTGGCCGCGACCGTGTCGTAGAAGTAGAAGATGCGCCGGGCGCGAGCCAGATCGACGAGCGCGGCGTGGGTGATCGTGGAGCGGCGGCCGATGTTGCAGACGTCGATGGACCGCGCCGGCGGCTCGGGCCAGGGTGCGAAGCGCAGGACGTCGGTGGCCAGGGGAAGGTAGGTGCAGGGCCGCCCGGTGATGCGCGCCACCTCGGCCACCGGGTGCTGCACGCCCAGGAAGACGTGATCGAACTCCGCCAGCAAGTCGAGCAGGTAGCCCGGCAGTTGCTGGATCCAAAGCTCGCTGATGAAGCAGGCGGCCTTGCGGCATCGGGCCCGCCAGCCGGGGACGGAGGCGAGCGCGTAGAGCTCGTGGGCGTGGTTGAAGACCGGGAAGAAGAGCGCGTAGTCGCGGTCGAGGTTCACGGTGGACGGAAACGGCGCGACGGCCCGGGCGAACCTGCGAGAGCGCGTGGCCAGGACCGCCAGCTTGTAGACGCGCCGCGCGAGCTCCAGCGCCGCCCGTCCACCGACGTCCACGCGGTCGGCGCCCGTAGATCGGAA
>JAJZTO010000007.1 GCA_021848865.1 Myxococcales bacterium | reverse complement strand
CGCGCCGGGCCGGAGGGCAGCGGCTTCGCCCGGGTGGCGGAGCAGATGCGGGCGCACGCCGCCGACACCCACGAGGGCGCCGCCAAGGTGCGGGCCATGCTGGTGGAGGTGGAGCAGGCCATGGGCGCGGCCCTGGCGGCCATGGAGGGCGGGCGCCAGGAGGCGGCCGCCACCGCCGCGACCGCCGCCGCCACCGGGGACACCATCCGCAAGCTGGCCGCGACCCTCCGCGAGTCGTCGCAGGCGGCGAAGGAGATCGCCACCGTGGCCCAGCAGCAGGACCGGGGCATCGAGGAGACCCTCAAGGCGATGAACGGGATCTTCCTCTCGGTGCAGGACGCCGTGGCCCAGACCGCCAAGGTCGGGGCCCAGGCCCGCGCCCTCTCCGACATGGCCGCCAGCCTGAAGGCCCAGGTCCAGGCGTCGAGCGGCCGCTGACCCCGCTGGCGCCGGCCCTGGCCGCCCTGGCGCTGACCGGCGCCTCGGCGGCGCCCCCCGGGGGCTTCACCGTCCGGACGCCGGCCGGCGACCGGCGCGTCGGCGCGCGGCTGGAGATCGCCACCCTCCCTCCCGCCCCGGAGCCCCGCCTCGACTGGAGCGCCGAGGGGGCGGCGCTGGTGGGCCGCGCCGAGGACGCGCGGCTGGCCGCGGTGGTGCGGGTCGCCCCGGGGAGCGGCGCCGGCTTCGAGGTCACGGTGGAGATCCGCTGGAAGGCGGATCTGGAGGTGGAGCGGGCGGCGCTGCGGCTGCGGCTCGCCGGGCGGGCGCGGGCGCTGGGCCGCGACCTGCGGCTCGCCGAGGTGCGGGCGCCCCTGCGGGCCGACCTGGGGACGCCGGTGCTGGTGCTGGGGGGCGGCCTGGCGGTGGTGGGCGGCCCGGGGCTGGCGGGAGCGCTGGCCGAGCCCGACCGCGGGGGCGGCACCGAGGTCGCGCTGCTCCTCGACGACGCCGGGGCCCACCCCTTCTCGGTGTACGAGCGCTGCCTGGAGCGGCTGCCGCCGGGGCGGGCGCAGGGCTACTGGGCGGCGCTGGAGCGCAAGCGCCCCCTCGCCCGGGTGCGCCGCGCCGCGGGCGAGCGCAGCGGGGCCGCCTTCCAGCTCGTGCCGCTGCGCCAGGGCGGGGCGCCCCTGCCGCTGGTGCCGGAGCGCTGGCGGGGGCCGGCGCGCGCCGCGCTGGTGCTCACCGACCACGCCGACCGCACCGACCCGGCCGCGCTGCGCGCCGTGCTCTGGGGCGCCTCCGACCGCGGCGCCCCCGGCTACGGCCGGCGCGGCCTCCTGGGCCGGGGGCTGGCCCTCACCAAGAGCTTCTTCGCCCGGGACCGGATCGGCGGCCTGCTCGACGACCCGGCGGCGGCGGCCCTGGCGCGGGAGCTGGAGGCGGCCGGCTCCGAGGTGGCGCTGCACTCGCCCGGGCCCGGCCCCGACGACCGGGCGGCGGTGCGGGCCGCGCTCCCGGCGCTGGCGCCGTTCCACGTCGTCACCTGGATCGACCACGAGCCCTACACCAACTGCGAGGCCTTCTCGAGCCAGGGCTGGCGGGCCGGCGGCCGCTTCGGCATCCGCGACCTCCTCGTCGAGGCCGGCTTCCGCTGGATCTGGGAGGCCAACGACCTCGGGGGCTTCGGCCGGCCGCGCCTGGAGAACCTCTTCACCGCGGCGCGGGCGGGCGATCCCGACCCGCCCGTCTACCCGCTCCCCGCCGACCCGCGCCTCTGGGTCTTCCAGTCCACCTTCTTCTACGCGCCCCCGGCGGCGCTGGGCGCGGCCCTGTCGGAGCGGGGGCTCCGGACGCTGGAGGAGGCCGGCGGTCTCTTCGTCGGCCACACCTACCTCTCGGCCTCGCCCCGGACCACCCGCGACCCGGTCCAGCTGTCGCGGGCGGCGGGCTGGAGATCGACCCGGACCTCGACGCCGGCCTGGCCCGCGCCGCCGGGCGGGTGCGGGCCGGGTCGCTGGCGTCGCTGACGGTGCGCCAGGCCGGGGATCGCCTGCGGGCCGTCGCGGCCGTCCGGCTCGTCTACCTGGCCGACGGCGGGGTCCGGGTGGAGAACCACGGCGCCGGACCGGTGCCGGGCCTGCTGCTGCGGCTCCCCGCCGAGGCGGCGCTGGAGGTCGAGGGCGCCGAGGCCGGGGGCCACGCCGCCGCCGGCGGGCAGAGCCTGGTCTTCTTCGACCTGGGGCCGGGGGAGGCGGCGGTGGTCCGCGCCCGCGGCCCGCGGGGGCCGATCCCCTTCCTCGAGGCCGAGCCGGCCGCTACCCTGGCGCCATGACCGTCCGGCCGCTCGACGCCGCCGACGTCCCGGCGCTGGCCGCGGCCCTGGCGGCGCTGCCGCTGATGCGCCGGTACGGCCGCGGCGAGGCCGCCCTCGCGGCCGACCTCCGCGCCGCGCTGGCGCGCGGCGACGGGCTGCTCGCGGCCGGGCCGGCGGGCCGGCCGGCCGGGATCGCCTGGTTCCTGCCCGACGGGACCCTGGGGCTGGGCGGCTACCTCAAGCTGCTGGCGGTGCCGGACGCGTCGCAGGGGGCGGGGACGGGGACGCTCCTGCTTCGGGCCTTCGAGGCGGAGGTGACGCGCCGGAGCCGACACGCCTTCCTGCTGGTCTCCGACTTCAACGCCGGGGCCTGCCGCTTCTACGAGCGCCACGGCTACGCGCGGGTGGGGGCCATCCCCGGGCTGGTGCTGCCGGACGTCGCCGAGCTGGTCTACTGGAGGCGGCTGCGCTAGCGGGCGTGCTTCACCCACTCCTGGATCGACCTGCGCGTCCAGACGCCCCGGGCGTAGGCGGCCAGCGCCTCCGGGACCGGGTCGCCGCTGGCGAGGAGCCGGTGGAGCATGAGCGCCAGGTCAGCGTCGGCGATGGTGAAGGCGCCGAAGAGGTGCATGGCGCCTCCCGGGAGCAGCTCCGAGGCGGCGCGCAGGAAGCGCCCCACCGCCTTCCGGCCGTCGGCGCTGAAGGGCTTCACCTTCTCGCCGAGGAAGATGCTGCTGGTGGGCCGCTCGGCGCGCAGCGCCATGAGGTCGGAGCGCAGCCAGGCCTGGACCTGCCGGGCCCGGGCCCGCTCCCGGAGCCCCTCCGGGTAGAGGCGCGGCCAGCGCGGCGGCGGGAAGGCCTCCTCCAGGTACTCGTCGATGGCCGAGGACTCCGCCAGCCAGAAGTCGCCGTGCCGGAGGGAGGGGACGCGGCCGGTGATGGAGCGGGAGGGGTAGTCGCCCACCTCGTGCTCGCCGCGGTCGAGCGACAGGGTCGAGAGCTCGAAGTCGAGCCCCTTCTCGCGCAGCGCCACGTAGGCGGAGAAGACGTAGGGGCTCTCCCAGTGTTCCTCGCCCCAGAGGGTGATGGTGTCGGCCATGGAATCCTCCGTGGGTGATGGGCTAGCGGCGGCCGGGCGCCGGCGCAAGGGCCAGGCAGGACGGCCGGCGGCGCGGTGCGGGCGTCGCGCCCGCTTCCCCGCGAGGAGGAGGGGACGGCGCCCGCCGGCGGGGCACGAGCCCCCGCCCTACTGCTTGGGGGCGGCGTTCTTGACGACGTCGAGCAGCTCGACGTCGAAGACCAGCGTGGCGTTGGGCGGGATGGCCGCGCCGGCGCCGTTCTTGCCGTAGGCCAGCTCCGGCGGGCAGTAGAGCTTCGCCTTGCCGCCGACCTTCAGCTTCTGGACCCCCTCGGTCCAGCACTTGATGACGTTGCCCAGGGGGAACTCGGCCGGCTGGCCGCGCTTGTAGGAGCTGTCGAACTCGGTCCCGTCCACCAGCGTGCCGCGGTAGTGGACCTTGACGGTGTCGGCCGCGGTGGGGGTCGCGCCGGTGCCCACCTTCTCCGGCACGAAGACCATGCCGCTGGCGGTCTTCACCGCCCCCTTCTCCTTGGCCGCCTTCTCCAGCGCCGCCTGGCCGGCCGCGGCCAGCTTGGCGCCCTTGGCGTCGCGGCGCGCGCTGACGAGCTGCTGGATCTTGGCGTTGTACTCCTCCAGGGTCACGGCGGTCTTCCTGCCGGTGACCGAGTCGGTGAGCCCCTGCTTCACCATCTCCAGCTCCGCGGGGGAGAAGGCGAAGACGCCGACCTCGCGCCCCAGCGCCAGGCCGACGGCGTAGAGGACCTTCTGCTCCTCGGTCTTGGGCGCCGCGGCCAGGGCCGGGGAGGCGAGGAGGGCGAGGAGCAGGGGGAGGGCGAAGCGGCGCATGGAGGTCCTTTCGAGAGGGGGGCGACCGGCCCCCCATGATGCTGCGGGGGCCGGTGCCGCGCAATCCGTTCCGTCAGTCCTCCATCGTGGACAGGTCTCCCTCGGGGAGCCCCTGGGCGCGGGCCTTCAGGACCCGCCGCATGATCTTGCCGGAGCGGGTCTTGGGCAGCGAGTCCACGAAGCTGACCTTCTCCGGCCGGACGATGGGGCCGAGGTGCTGGGCCACGTGGGCCTTCACCTCGTCGGCCAGCTCCTCCGACGGCTTGAAGCCCTTGCGGAGCATGCAGTAGCAGTGGATGGCGTTGCCCTTCACCTCGTGGGGCAGGCCGATGACCGCCGCCTCGGCGACGGCCGGGTGGGAGACCAGCGCGCTCTCCACCTCGGCGGTGCCCAGCCGGTAGCCCGACACCTTGATGACGTCGTCGGTGCGCCCGATGACCCAGAAGTACCCGTCCTTGTCCTTCTTGGCCGAGTCGCCGGCCATGTACTTGCCCGGGTACTGCGACCAGTACAGGTTCTTGTAGCGCTCCGGATCCCGGTAGACGGTGAGCGCCATCGCCGGCCAGGGCCGCTTCAGGGCCAGGAAGCCCTCCTCGCCGTCCGGCACCGGGTTGCCCTTCTCGTCCAGGATCTCCGCCTGCTGGCCGAAGAAGGGGCGGGTGCCCGAGCCGGGCTTCAGCGGCACCACCGGCGTCGGGGTGATCATGAACATCCCGGTCTCGGTCTGCCACCAGGTGTCCATGATGGGGCAGCGCCCCTTGCCGATGACCCGGTGGTACCAGCGCCAGGCCTCGGGGTTGATGGGCTCGCCCACCGAGCCCAGCAGCCGCAGCGTCGAGAGGTCGTGGCGGTTGGGCCAGGACTCGCCGAAGCGCATCAGCCCGCGGATGGCGGTGGGGGCGGTGTAGAGGATGCTGATGCCGTACTTCTCGATGAGCGACCACCACCGGTTCGGATAGGGGAAGGTGGGCGAGCCCTCGTACATGAAGGTGGTCGCGCCGAGCAGCAGCGGCCCGTAGACGATGTAGGAGTGGCCGGTGATCCAGCCGGGGTCGGCGGCGCACCAGTAGCGGTCCTCGTCCTTGATGTCGAAGACGTACTTCAGGGTCGAGTAGACGCCGGTCATGTAGCCGGCGTGGCCGTGGATCAGCCCCTTGGGCTTCCCGGTGCTCCCCGAGGTGTAGAGGATGAAGAGCGGGTCCTGGCTCTCCATCACCTCGGTGGCGCAGACCGGCTGCGCCAGCGGCAGCTTCATGAGGTCGTGGTACCAGTAGTCGCGGCCGGCCTCGATCCGGATCTCGTGGCCGGTGCGCTGCACCACGATGACGGTCTCCACCGAGGGGGCGTGCTTCACCGCCTCGTCCACGGTCCTCTTCAGCTCCACGATCTTGCCGTTCATGAAGCCGCCGTCGGCGGTGATCACCACCCGCGACTCCGAGTCCTCGATGCGCTGCTGGAGCGCGTCCACGCTGAAGCCGCCGTAGACCACCGAGTGGATGGCCCCGATCTTCGCCGACGCCAGCATGGCGATGGCGATCTCGGGGATGCGCGGCATGTAGATGGTGACCCGGTCGCCCTTGCGGACGCCCATGGCCTTGAGCACGTTGGCGAAGCGGCAGACGTCCCGGTGCAGCGCGAAGTAGGAGTAGGTGCGGACGTCCCCCTTCTCGCCCACCCAGACCAGCGACAGCTTGTTGCGGCGCCAGGTCTTCTGGTGGCGGTCGAGCGCGTTGTGGACGATGTTGCACTGCGCGCCGGGGAACCACCGGAAGAAGGGCTTCTCGGAGTCGTCGAGGACCGCGTTCCACTTCCGGTACCACTCCAGCTCCTCGGCCTCGGCGGCCCAGAAGCCCGGGAGGTCCTGGTCGGCGCGCTTCGCCAGCGCCTCCCAGTCCTTGACCCGGGCCTGGGCCACGACCTCGGCGGACGGGTAGTAGACCTCGCCTTCCAGCGCGGGACGCTTCTCGCTCATCTCGGTGTCCTTTCCGTTCGGGAGAACTGGGACCCGAGGTCACTCCCGGCCATCGGGGAAGCGGTCCAAGGCAACGGATCGGGGATCGGAAGGTTAGGAACTTTACTGCATGGGTGTCAACGGGGGCCCCCCCGGGGGGATGCCGCCGGGCCGCCGCCGGGCGCGGATTTCGCCCCGGCGCGGGCCGGGCGTATCCTCCCCGGGCGTGCTCCGCCCCCGGCCCCTCCAGCGCGGCGACCCGGTCCGCGTCGTGGCGCCCTCCGGCCCCTTCGACCCCGGGCTCTTCGAGGCGGGGCTGGCGGTCCTCCGGGACCGGCTCGGCCTGCGGCCGCGCCTCCGCGACGACGTCGGCGCCCGCGCCGGGTACCTGGCCGGCGACGACGCGCGCCGCGTCGCCGAGTGGCAGGAGGCGGCCACCGACCAGGAGGCGCGTGCGCTCTGGGCGGCCCGCGGCGGCTACGGGGCGATGCGGCTGCTGCCGCGGGTGGAGCTGGGGCGGCTGCTGCATCCGCCGAAGTGGGTGGTGGGCTTCTCCGACCTCACCGCGCTCCACGCCGGCCTGAACCGGGCCGGGCTGGTCACCTGCCACGGGCCGGTGGTGACGCAGCTGCCGCGGCTCGCGCCGGCGGCGCTCGACCACCTGGAGGCGCTGCTCTTCGGCACGGCGCGCCTCGCCGGGCCGGGACGGGAGCCGGCGCCGGGGACGGGGCTGGCCGGGACCGGCGTCATCCGGCCCGGGTCGGCGGCGGGGCCGCTGCTGGGCGGCTCGCTCACGCTGCTCGCCCACCTCTGCGGGACCCCCTGGCTCCCCAGGCTGCGGGGCGCGGTGCTCTTCGTCGAGGACGTGGGCGAGAAGCCCTACCGGCTCGATCGCACCCTCACCCAGCTGCGCCTCTCCGGCGCGCTCGACGGGGTGCGCGGCGTCTGCGTGGGCCAGCTCACCGACTGCGACGAGGGCGGGCTCTCGGGACTGGCCACGGTGCGCGAGCTGGTGCGGGCGCTGGGGGTGCCGGCCATCGAGGGGCTCCCGGCCGGCCACGAGGCCGACAACCGGGCGCTGCCGCTGGGCTCGGTGGTGACGCTGGTGGCGCCGGCCCCGGGAGAGCCGGGGCCGCCCCGCCTGCTCTTCGACCAGGGGGCGCGCGCCTGATGGCGCCGGCCCTCGCGCCCGTCGCGGCGGTGCTCGAGGCGGGCCGGGCGGAGGGGATCGCGCCGGCCCTGGCCGCCGCGGTGGCGGCTCCCGGCCGGCTCCTGCACCTCTCGGCCCACGGCCGGGCCGGGCCCCGGCCGCTCGCCGTCTCCGATCGCTTCGACGTGGCCTCGCTCACCAAGGTGATGGCCACCGGCACGCTCTGCGCCCGGCTGGTCGCCGAGGGGGCGCTGGAGCTCGACGCCCCGGCCTCGCGCTGGCTCCCGGGCTTCCGCGGCGACAAGGCGGCGGTGACGCTGCGCCACCTGCTGGCCCACGCCAGCGGACTGCCCCCCTGGCGGCCCCTCCACGCGGCGGTGCCGCCCGGTGCGCCTCCCGCCGCCGCCGAGGCGGCGCTGGAGGCGGCCATCGCCGCCGAGCCCCTCCTCGCGCCGCCGGGCGCCCGCGCCGCCTACAGCGACCTGGGCTTCATCGCCCTGGGGCTCGCGCTCTCGCGCCTCGGGGGCGCGCCGCTCGACCGCCTCTGCGAGGAGCGGGTCTTCCGTCCGCTCGGGCTCGGCGCCACGCTCTTCCCGGGCGGCCGCGAGGGCCGGGAGCGCGCCCGGCGGGAGGGGGCCGCCTTCGTGCCCACGGTGGTGCGCGAGACGGGCGAGGAGCGGGTGGGCGAGGTCCACGACCAGAACGCCCGGGCCCTGGCGGGCGTCGCCGGCCACGCCGGCCTGTTCTCGACCGCCGCCGACGTGGCGGGGCTGGGGGTGGCGTGGCTCGAGGCGCTCGCCGGGCGCTCCGCCGTCCTCCCGGCCGCGACCGCCGCCCTCTTCGCCGCGCCCGACGGGGCGCCCGGCGGCAGCCGGGCCCTCGCCTGGGACCGGCCCTCGGGCGCCGCGCCCGCCATCGGCTCGCGCCTCGGGCGGGGGCCGCGCGGCGCCATCGGCCACCTGGCGTTCACCGGCTGCTCGCTGTGGCTCGACCTCGACCGCGGCGTCGCCTGCGCGCTGCTCACGAACCACTGCCCGCGGGTGGGGGAGACGGCGGACATCCGGGCCTTCCGCCGGCGCTTCCACGACGCGGTGGCGGAGGGGGGGGGGGGGGGGTAGGGGGTCGAGGTCGGGGTCGGGGTCGGTGAGGAAGGAGCGCGGGGAATGCGGGTCGATCTCCCGGGTCCGGCGGGCCGGCTGGAGGCGCTCCACGAGGAGCCGCCGGGCGCCGCGCCGCGCTTCGCCGCCGTGGTCTGCCACCCCCACCCGCTCTTCGGCGGGACCATGGACAACCACGCCACCTACCGCCTGGCGCGGGCGGTGCGCGGCGCGGGCGGCGCCTCGCTCCGCTTCAACTTCCGCGGGGTGGGCCGGAGCGCGGGGGCGCACGACCGCGGGCGGGGCGAGGCCGACGACGCGCGGGCCGCCCTGGCCTGGCTGGCCGGGCGCCACCCCGGCCTGCCCCGCTGCGCCGTCGGCTTCTCCTTCGGCGCCTGGATGGCGCTCGAGGCGGGCTGCCCCGACCCGGCCGTGCGCGGGGTGCTGTGCGCCGGGCTGGCCCTCTCGCTGCGCGAGATCGCGACCGAGGCGGCGCGCGGCTGCCCGAAGCCGCTGGCGGTGATCCAGGCCGAGCGGGACCCCTTCGGCTCGCCCGCCGAGGTGGAGGCGGCGCTCGCGGGCGCCCCGGCCCCGCGCCGGCTCGCGGTGGTGGCGGGCGCCACCCACCTCTTCACCGAGGACCTGGCCGGGCTGGAGCGGGAGGCGCTGGCGGCGCTCGAGTGGCTCCGGGCCGCGGCGCCCTGACGCCGTCCGCGCCTCCCCGCCGCGGGCTTGCCGTCCCGCCGCGTTCGCGCTAGACGGCCGGTCGTGGCGGGCGCACGGCCCCCGGGCCGGGCCGCCCAGGGAAGGAGCGGATGGACTACGACTGCGTGAAGCGCGTCCACCTCATCGGCGTCGCCGGGACCGGCATGGGCTCCTTCGCCGGGATGCTGAAGGCCGCCGGGTACGAGGTCACCGGCTCGGACGAGAACGTCTACCCGCCGATGTCCACGCAGCTGGCGCGCTGGGGCATCGAGGCGATGACCCCCTACGCCCCGGCCAATCTGGAGCGGGCCCGGCCGGACCTGGTGGTGGTGGGCAACGTGGTGCGCGCCGTGAACCCCGAGGCGGCGGCCATGCGCCAGCGCGGTCTGCTCCACGTCTCCTTCCCGCAGGCGCTGGGCGACCTCTTCATCGGGCCGCGCCGCGGGGCGGTGGTGGTGGGCACCCACGGCAAGACCACCACCACGGCGATGCTGGCCGCGGTCCTCTTCCACGCCGGCCGCGACCCCTCCTTCCTCGTCGGCGGCGTGACCCGCGACTTCGACTCGAACTTCCGGCTGGGGAAGGGGCCGGACTTCGTGGTCGAGGGGGACGAGTACGACACCGCCTACTTCGACAAGGGGCCCAAGTTCCTCCACTACCGGCCGCGCACCGCCATCTTCACCAGCTGCGAGCTGGACCACGCCGACATCTACCGGGACCAGGCCCACTACGAGAGCGCCTTCGCGCGCTTCGTCGAGCTGCTGCCGGCCGACGGCTTCCTCGCCGCCTGCGGGGGCTGGGAGCCGGTGGTGCGGCTGGCCGGCGCCGCCCGCTGCCCGGTCGAGACCTACTCGGTGACGGCGCCGGCCCACTGGCAGGCGCGCGGGCTGGTGCTCGGCCCCGACGGGGCCCGCTTCGACCTCCACCGGCGCGGGATCTCCCTCGGGCCGGTCCACCTGCCGGTGGGGGGCGCCCACAACGTCGAGAACGCCCTCGGGGTGGCGGCGGCGGCGACCGCGCTCGGGCTCACGCCCGGGGAGATCGCCGCCGGGCTCGCCGCCTTCGGCGGCGTGAGGCGGCGGCAGGAGGTCCGGGGGACGGCCGGCGGCGTCACGGTGATCGACGACTTCGCCCACCACCCCACCGCCACCGCCCGGACGCTGGAGGCCATCGCCTCCCGCCACCCGGGGGCGCGGCTCCTCGCCTGCTTCGAGCCGCGCTCCAACACCAGCCGGCGCAGCCTGCACCAGCGCGAGTACGTCACCGCCTTCCCCGGCGCCGCGGCCGTCTACCTGCTCACCCCGGCGCCGCACGACCGGGTGCCGGAGGCGGAGCGGCTCGACGTCGGTCGCCTCGCCCGGGAGATCGCGGCGGGCGGCCAGCCGGCGCGGGCCTTCGCCGCGGTGGAGGAGATGGTGGCGGCCGTCGCCGCCGAGGCCCGCCCCGGCGACGTGGTGGTGGCGATGTCCAACGGCGCCTTCGGCGGGATCTGGGAGAAGCTGCTCGCGAGGCTCGGGCGGTAGGCGGCGGCGCCGGGACCTGCGAGCATGGGCTCCCCGCGGCGGAGGGCGCGCCGGACGGAGGAGACATGGACCTCGAGGGATTCATGGCCGCGTACCGCCGGGCCTGGGAGACGGCCGACGACGGGCTCGTCGCCTCGCTGTTCGAGCCCGACGGCGTCTACCACAACACCCCCTTCGCCGAGCAGCGGGGGCGGGAGGCGATCCGGGCCTACTGGCAGCGGATCAAGCTCCAGCGCGACATCCGGGTGACCTCCGAGGTGATCCACGCCCACCCGGGCGGCGGCGTGGCCCACTGGCACACCACCTACCAGGTGGCCTCGGAGGAGATGTTCCGGATGTGGGCCGCCTCGGCCGGGACGCCGATGCCGCCGCGCCAGCCGGGCGATCCGCTGCCGCGCCTGGCGCTCGACGGGGTGGCGCTCGTCGAGCTCTCCCCCGGCGGCCTGTGCCGCAGCTTCCGCATCTGGTGGCACTCGGCCATCACGGGGTGAGGAGAGGAAGGCCCCCAGTCCTTCGACCGGGGGCCCCGGGGACCGCTTCCGCCCGCCGCTACGGGTGGCAGGCCCGGCAGACCGGCTGCGACTTGTCGGTCGGCCGGAAGCCGGGCGGGTGGATGTTCACGCCCGCCGAGCCGCCGGAGCGGTGGCAGAGCACGCAGATGGAGGCCGCGCCCTGGTCGTGGCAGGCCGAGCAGGCCACGATGTTGGCGCGGGCGGCGTCGCCGTGGAAGTTGCCCGAGCCCTTCGTCGTCCAGGCCGGGAGCGGGTGCGGGTCGCGCGGGTTGAGCGACCGGGCCGAGATGCCCTGCTCGGTGTGGCAGCTGTCGCAGAAGAAGCTGCCGTGGCACTTCTTGCAGCTCGCCGGGTCGGCCCGGGCCTCCACCATGTGGCGCGACAGCCAGTCGGCGCGGTGGATGAAGTCGGTCTCCACCTTCTCCGGGAAGCGGATCTCCGGCCGCATGGGCGCGGTGGCGGTGGCGTGGCAGGTGGCGCAGTACGTCTGCTCGTGGCAGGCCGCGCAGGTCTCGGCCGAGCCCCGGGCCGCCTTGCCGTGCTCCTTCACCCAGTTGCCCTGGTGGGCGAACTCGCTCACCGGCTTCAGCGGGAAGCGGCGCAGGCTCACGTGGCAGGGGGTGCAGCGCGCCTCGGCGTAGTCCACGGCGTGGTTGTGGCACGCGGTGCAGGCGGACATGGGCGGCGTGGTCTTCCAGGGCTGGCCGATGCCGGGCAGCTCCTTGTGGCAGACGGTGCAGTCGCCCTTCGGCACCCGCTTCAAGTGGGCGGCGTGGTCGAAGCGCAGCTGGTAGTCGCGCGGCGGGCGCTGCGGCACGTTGAACTTGGCCTTGTCCTCGCGGGTGGTGCGGTCGTGGCACTCCTCGCACTTCGCCACGCCCGGGAGCTTCGAGTCGCCCAGCTTCGCCGACTTGATGATGCCGGTGTGGCAGTCGGTGCAGTCGAAGCCGCCGTGCTTCTCGTGGGGGAAGGTGGAGGGGACGCGCTCGGCGTCGCGGGGCCGAGCCGACTTCCAGCCGCACGAGGCGGCCAGGAGGAGCAGCGGGAGCAGGATCCTCGTGGTCCTCATCACCGCACCTCGCGGACGAAGAGCTGCGTCCACTGGAGCTTGGCCATCACGTCGAGCCGGCTCTTGTAGAACGGGTCGGAGCCGGCGGTGGCCGCCAGCAGCACCTTCCAGGCCGGGGCCAGCGCGTAGCCGCCGGTGAGCGTGGCGCCGAGCGACTGGTCCTGGCCGTTCACCTGCTTCTCGTACCGGTACCACCACAGGTCGATGGTGCCGCCCAGCCGGCCCCAGCTCCGGGAGCCGAAGAGGCGCGCCAGCGTGTAGCCGCTGTCGGGGATCTTCAGGACCTGGAGGTCGGCCCCCAGGACGGTCTGGCGCCAGCCGCTCCAGGTGCCCTTCACCCGGGCCCGCCCGCCGCCGCCGTCGGAGGCCTTCAGGTAGTGGTAGTCGGCGTCCACGGTGACGGTCCGCAGCGGCGTCCAGTGCACGCCGGCGCCCGGCTCGTCCCGGCCGTCCGACACGAAGACCGCCAGGATGGAGTTGCGGGGGAGCAGCAGGTCTGGCTCGAGGTGCTGGTAGTCGGCGATGAGCTGGAGGGTGCGCAGCAGCTGGACCTGGGCCGAGACCAGGGCCTGGGCCAGCCGCGCGTCGTAGAGGCTGTAGAAGCCGGAGCCGACGATCTCCAGGCCGTGGAGCGGGATGAGGCGCAGGTCGGCGCCCGCCTCGCGGCGGACCACCTCCGAGCCGGACTGGGCCATCGCCAGCGAGGCGCCGAGCTCGACCCGGCCGGCGTAGCCCCAGGAGACGCGGCCGCCGTAGGCCAGCCTGGCGGCGGTGTTGCCGGTGGAGAACCGCGTCCCACGGGCGTCGAAGCGGGGCGCCACCGGCGCGCCCGCGTAGCCCGAGAGCCCGAAGCCGCGGGGGAGGCGCAGCACCAGCTGCCCGCCGTCCAGGTGGACCATCCGGGCGTTGCCCTCGACGATCAGCTGGCGGCCCAGCCGGATGGTGAGGCGCCGTCCGAGGAGGTCGCCGCGCAGGTAGCCGACGTCCACGTCGCCGCTGCCGCGGGAGCCGGCCGGGGCGCCGTTCTGCCAGAAGCGGATGGGGCCGGCGTCCACCGCGCCCCACGCCGAGACCACCGCCTCGAACTCGCCCCAGCTGTTCTTCATCTCGCTGGCGCTGACCGACACCAGCTCGTAGACCGGTGCCGCCAGCTCCAGCTGGTAGTCCGTCGACCCGGCCTGGGGCCGGAAGGACTGTCCCGCCGTGACGATGGTCGTGGAGCTCGCCTGGAGAACGTCACCCCACGCGGGGGATGCGACGAGTCCGAGCGCAGCGAACGCCACGGTCAGTCTGGATCTCATGGTCACCTCGACCGGGGATGCGCCTGGAACCACGAACATGGCACGACGTGGTCCGAGATTACTTGATCCCTCTCAAGATCGGCGAGTCCAGGCCTGCGGAACCCAGGGGGCCGTGTTACATCGGGGCGCAGCATGCGCCTCTTCGCCGCACTCGCGGCCGCCCTCCTCGCCGCCTGCGCCACCCCCCGGCCCCCGGTCCGGGCGGCGGCCAAGGTTCGGCAGGCGCTGGAGCTCTCGGCCCCCGACCTGGACGGCCACCTGGTGGACGTGGCGGCGGACCAGGGCCGGGTCCGGGTGGTGGACTTCTGGGCCACCTGGTGCGAGCCCTGCCGGGCCTCGCTCCCGGCCCTCGACGCCCTGGCGCGGGAGCTGGGGCCGCGCGGCCTCTCGGTCTACGCCGTCTCCTTCGACGAGGACCCGACGCAGATCCCGCCCTTCCTCGCGGAGGTCCCGGTGACCGTCCCGCTGCTCTGGGACCGGGGCGGCGACAAGCTGGCGGCCCGGTTCGAGATCCAGCGGCTCCCCACCACGCTGATCGTCGATCGCCGCGGGGTCATCCGCTTCGTCCACGAGGGGTGGACCGAGGCGCAGGCGCGCCAGGAGCGGCGCGAGCTGGAGCAGCTCCTCGCCGAGCCCTAGGCGCGGGCGGCGTCGCCCCGCGCGCTCAGGGCCGCTCGAGCCGCGCCGGCACGCGCTTGTGCCAGGGGGTGCCGACGAAGGGGTCGCGGTCGCCGGCCGCGGTGAGCTCGTTGGGGGCGACGCCCACCGGCTCCTCCCCGGCGTAGCCGATCCCCAGGCCGTTGGGCAGCGAGAGGTGGCCGCGCTGCATGGTCGGCGAGACCTCCACCGGGACCACCGCGCTCCCGCTGGGCGTCACCAGCCGGACCCGCTCCCCGGAGACGACCCCCAGCGCCGCCGCGTCCCCGGGGCTCACCCGCACCGCGCCGGCCGCGTCCTCCTTGCGCCAGGCCGGGTCGCGGATGATGGTGTTGGCGGTGAAGGAGCGCCGCTCGCCGGCGCTGAGGATCAGGGGGAAGGCCGGGTCGGCGGCCGGCTCCTCGCCCAGGCGCGAGAGCTCCTCCAGGAGGTCGGGCAGGGCCAGGTGGAGCGGCTTCGGCGCCCGGCGCAGGACCTCGGCCCACTCGTCGACGGCGAAGACCACGCCCGACTCCGCGGCCAGGACGCGCTCGAAGAGGGCGCAGGTGGCCTCCACCGGCGTGCCCCCGAAGCCGGCGCGCGCCAGCGACGGCCCGTGCCGCAGGGCCGCGCGCGCGAAGAGCGCGAGGAGCACCGCGCCCTCGCGAACCTCCTCGGGCAGGGCCATGGTCCGGTAGAGGAGCACCGGAGCCAGGCCCGAGAGCCGCGGGTCGGGCACCACCCGCTGGAGGAAGGCGCCGGCGTAGGCGCCGAGCCCCCGGGCGGCGGCGGCGCGGAGCGGCGCCAGGTCCTCCTCGCCGAAGGCCCCCAGGGCCTCGCAGAGCCGGGCGTGGATCTCGGCCTCCGGGAGCGTGCCGGGCAGCGGCGGCAGCAGGCGCCGGCGCAGGTGGAAGTGGTTCTCGGGGAAGTCGAGGTTGAAGAAGGTGGCCTCGGCCTTCTCGAACTGGGAGGAGGCGGGCAGCACGTAGTGGGCGAGCCGGGCGGTCTCGCTCAGGGCCACGTCGACGGCCACCAGGGTGTCGAGGGCGGAGAGGGCCTCCCGCACGCGCCGCGAGTCGGCCAGGGAGTGGGCCGGGTTGGCGCCCTCGACGATCATGGCCCGGTAGCGCCTCGGGTGGTCGGTGAGGATCTCGTCGGCGATGACGTTGCAGGGGACGAGCCCGCCCACCACCCGGGCGCCGGCCACCGGGCTGGGCCTCTTCTCCTCGCCGTCGGCGATGTCCACCACCGTCGCCGGCAGGTGGTGGGTGCCGGGCTTGCCGAAGCTGCCGGTGAGCAGCACCAGCACCCGGTGCAGCCAGCTCACCAGCGTCGAGTGCCGGTTCATCTGCACGCCCAGGTCCTCGAAGCTGGCCAGGGCGCGGGCCCCGCCGATGGCCCGGGCCGCCCGGCGCACCAGCCCCGGATCCAGGCCGGTGCGGGCGATGGCGTCGGGGACGGAGAAGCGCCGGACGGCCGCGGCCACGGTCTCCAGCTCGCCCGGGGCGACGTGCTCGGCCAGGAAGGCGCGGTCGACGAGCCCCTCCTCGAGGAGGATCCCGATCCAGGCCACCAGCAGCCAGGCGTCGGTGCCCGGGCGCAGCGCCAGGTGGAGGTCGGCGGGCGCGGCGGTCTCGGTGCGGCGGGGGTCGACGACGATGAGGGTGCGGGCCGGGTCGGCGGCGATGGCCTTCAGGGTGACCCGGGCCCGGGGGAGGGAGTGGGAGTGCCAGGGGTTCTTGCCCAGGAACAGGGCCACGTCGCAGTGCTCGAAGTCGGCCCGGGAGGCGCCGCCCATCATCCGCGCCGCCACCCAGAACTCGCCGGTCTTCTCCTGCGCCAGCGCGCTGGAGCGGTGGCGCGAGCCGAGGGCCCGCCGGGTGGCGGTGGCGTAGGCGCCGGGGAGGTGGTTTCCCTGCCCTCCGCCGCCGTAATAGAAGATGGCCTCGCCGCCGTGCGCGTCGCGCACCGCCGCCAGCCGCTCGGCCACCTCGCGGACGGCGACGTCCCAGCCGACGGCCTCGAAGCTCCCGTCGGGGCGCCGCCGCAGGGGAGAGGTCAGGCGGTCGCGGCCGTTCTGGTAGTGGTCGAGCCGGTGCGGCTTCTCGCAGGCGTACCCGCGCGAGGCCGGGTGGGCCCGGTCGCCCCGCACCTTGACGAGGTGCCGCCCGTCCTCCCCCCCGAGCACCACCTCCAGGCCGCAGTTGCACTCGCAGAGGATGCAGGCCGTCTTCCGCCAGGCGTCGCTGGTCATGCGCCGCAGTCTGGACAATCTGGTCTCTTCATGCAACTACTCTTCCGGGATGCGCCGCCGCTTCACCCACCAGAACTGCTCCGTGGCCCGGTCGCTGGAGGTGATCGGCGACTGGTGGACCCTGCTCCTGGTCCGGGAGGCGATGCTGGGGACGCGGCGCTTCGCCGACTTCGCCGCCGAGCTGCCCATCTCCCGCAACATCCTGGCCCGCCGGCTCGGCCACCTGGTGCGGCGCGGCGTCCTGGCCCGCGTGGACGCCGGCACGCACGGGAGGCGCTACGAGTACGCGCTCACGCCCATGGGCAAGGACCTGGCCACGGTGGTGACCGCCCTGCGGCAGTGGGGCGACCGCTGGATCTTCGGCGCCGGGAGGGAGCCGCTGCTGGTCCTCGACCGCCGCACCGGCCGCCCCATCCCCCCGGTCCGGATCCTC
This sequence comes from Myxococcales bacterium, assembly GCA_021848865.1. Classification (GTDB taxonomy): domain Bacteria; phylum Myxococcota; class Myxococcia; order Myxococcales; family Anaeromyxobacteraceae; genus JACRMN01. Next base: position 3,990 of record JAJZTO010000007.1, on the reverse strand, counting down.
GACGAGGGCGGAGCGCCGGTCTCCGGGCGCGACCTGGCGGTCGTCCCCGGCCCGGGCGCGAGCCTGCGCACCGCGGCGCGCCACCTCCGCGCCGCGCGCTGAGCCCCGCGACGCTCACCGCGCCAGGCTGAACCGCGCCCGCTCCCGCTCGGCCGCGACCAGCGCCGGGTCGCCGGGCGGCTCCTTCACCCACCAGGCCATCTCGGAGGCCTCCCAGGCGTAGGGGGCGCCGTCGAGCAGCAACTTCCCCCGGTCCAGGGCGTCCGTCACCTGGAGCAGCGGCAGGTGGGCGGTGTCGCGGATCAGCGCCTCGAAGCGCCCCTGCCGCGCCGGGTCCACGAAGGCCATGGTGTACCGGGCCGAGTAGGCGGTGTGGTAGTGGGCCGGCCGGAAGGCGACGCCGGCCAGCCCCAGCCGCCTCGCCATCCGCGAGAGCAGCTCCCCCCACTCCCGCGCCATGCCCAGCCCCGGGACCTCCTGGCCCGGCAGCCGCGGCCGCCGCCCGCTGAACTGCGCCCGCGGGCTGCGCAGCGAGAGCCAGTGGACGAAGAGCACCTCCCGGCCGGCCACCGGGGCCCGGGCCGCGACCAGCTCGACGAGCAGGTGCTCCTCCCCGTCGGCGTCGCCGAGGAGGCGCATCCGGTCGCCCAGCCCGGAGCGGTCCAGCGCCACCCGCAGGTTCGCGTAGCCGAGGCGGCGGATGGGCTCGAGGATCCCGTAGACGTGCAGGGCGTGCTCGAAGCCCTGGGCGGTGTAGAAGCCCATCAGCAGTGGCGTCGCGTCGGCCGGCGCCAGCCCCAGCGCCTCCTCGATGTCGAGCCGGCTCAGCTCCGTCTCCCCCAGGAGCTCCGGCGAGATGCGCCGGGCGATCTTGGAGTAGCGGGCCATCATGGGATCGTGGCGGCGGGGGATGCGGGTGAGCGAGCCGCGCGACAGCACCATCCCGGTGCCGGCGAGCGCCTTCCAGGCGTCGTCGGTGTAGCCGCCGCCCGGCAGCCAGACGCTGGGCACGCCGTCCAGCGCCACCGCGACGCGCCGGTCGCGCCGCCGCACGCCCCGGAGCGTGAGCGCGAGCAGCCCCAGCCGGTCGCCCGCCAGCACGTCGCTGCCGGCGATGACGAAGCACAGCTCCGGCGCCGGCATCCGGGCGAGGAGCGCCTCCAGCGCCGCCAGGTAGGGCCCGTCGCCGGTGCCCGGGGGCAGGAGCGTCTCGTCCACCCCCGGCAGCGGCCCCCAGTCCGAGCCGGAGATCGAGCCCACGAAGACCGAGGGGTCGCCGGCGAAGCAGCGGGCCAGGCCGTCGGGCGGGTGGGCGTCGAGGTCCAGCACCACCACCTGGCCGCGAAAGCCCTCGGCGCGCGCCGCGGCCACCGCCACGGCCACGTCGTTCACCGGACAGAAGCCGCCGGCCGCCCCGGGGGCGGCGTGGTGGAAGCCGCCGAGCAGGTTCAGGTGCGGGTCGCGCGATCGCAGGGTCTGGCGGGCGGCCTCCACGGTGGCGCCGCACGCCAGCCGGACGGTGTGGAGCAGCTCGTCCACCGGGATGTCGGAGGGATCGGCGGCGAAGATCCGCCCCAGCGTCTCGGGCTGGGAGAGCGACTCGAGCAGCGCCGGGGTGTGGACCCGGGCCAGCGCGTCCCACTCGACGCGCGGCGGGGCGCGGACGTCCTCGGGGCGCACCGCCCCCCAGTCCAGCAGCCACCAGGCGACGTAGTCGGCCCGGCGCGGCTCGATCGCGCGGCTGGCGGTGCCGGTGATGGGCAGCCGGTAGGCGGGGGAGTACCAGAGCGGCAGCTCCACCGGGAACAGCACCCGGCGGGCCCGGTAGGCGAGCTCGCGCAGCGGCGGCACCGGGGGCCCGGGCGGAGGAGTCAGGCGCGCGGCGGGGGCGGGGGCGGGGGCGGCGGGGCGGCCGCGACCTTCGCCGCCTTGGCGGCGGCGCGGGCCCTGAGCTTGCCGTTCGCCCAGACCTGGAGCCAGCCCACCAACGTCTCGACGGCGATCCAGCCGACCGCCATCCAGGTGACCGAGGCGACGTTCTCGACCTTGGTGAAGGGCACCATGACGTCGCCGCGGCGGGCGTCGCCGCTGACGAGCAGCGCCAGGGGCAGGAGCTTCAGCGCGTAGAAGAAGATGAAGACCAGGAAGATGCTCCGCAGGATCGTCATCAGCTTGGTCATGGCGGGGAGTGTAGCGCGGAACGGCCGGCGAGGTCGGGGTCTGGGTCGAGGCCCTGGTCGGGGTCGGGGTCGGGGTCGGGGTCGAGTTCGCGGTCGCGGTCGCGGTCGGGAGTATGCTCGTCCCCATGTCCGGGGAACGGGAGCTGGCGGAGGCCTGCGGCGAGGCGGCGCGGCGGGGCGGGAAGGTGCTGCGGGAGCGGTTCGGCGGGCGGCGGACCATCGACTACAAGGGCGGCATCGACCTGGTCACCGACGCCGACCGGGCCAGCGAGGAGGCGCTGCTCGCCTTCCTCGCCGCCCGCTTCCCCGCGGCCGGGATCCTGGCGGAGGAGTCGGGACGGCGCGGCGCCGAGGACCTCCCCCTGCGCTTCGTGGTGGATCCGCTCGACGGCACCACCAACTACGCCCACGGCCTGCCCCATTTCGCGGTGAACGTCGCGGCGATGGACGCGCAGGGCGTCGCCGCCGGCGCCACCTGGGACCCGGTCCGCGAGGAGATGTTCCTCTCCGCCCGCGGCCACGGCTCCACCCTGGGCGGCGCCCCCATCCACGTCTCGGAGACGCCGGAGCTGGTGCGGGCGCTGCTCTGCACCGGCTTCCCCTACGACGTGCACCAGGACTGGGAGATGCCGCTGCGGATCTTCGGCGAGTACATGAAGCGGGCCCGCGCCATCCGCCGCTTCGGCAGCGCCGCCCTCGACCTCGCCTACGTCGCCTGCGGCCGCTTCGACGGCTTCTGGGAGATGCGGCTCAAGCCCTGGGACCTCGCGCCGGGCATCCTCCTGGTCCGCGAGGCGGGCGGCCTGGTGAACGACTTCGACGGCGGCGCGGAGATGCTGGCGCGCGGCGACATCTGCGCCGCCAACCTGGACCTGCAGCCGCGCCTCCTCCAGGTGCTGGCCGAGGTGCGGAGGCCGCGGTAGCCGGCCGCGGCCGGGCTACGGGACCGGCAGCCTGAGCAGGGATTCCGGGTCCACGTACAGCCCCGCGACCCGCACGCCCCAGTGCAGGTGCGGGCCGGTGACGCGGCCCGAGCGGCCCACCTGGCCGAGGAGCTGGCCCCGCGCCACCGTCTCCCCCACCTTCACCGCCACCTTCGACATGTGGAAGTAGGTGGAGAAGACCCCGGCGCCGTGCCACAGCACCACCGACCGGCCCGACGCCCAGCAGTTCCGGACCAGCACCACCCGGCCGGCGCCCGTCGCCGCGATGGGCGCGCCCAGGTCCCCCCCGAGGTCGAGGCCGTAGTGCTGCGAGGGCTTGCGCCCGTTGAAGAGGCGCTTCTCCCCGAAGCGGGCGTTGAGCCGATCCTCGCGGGGCAGGACGAAGCGCCCGGAGAAGAGGGGAGGGGACGGCGGCTGGGCCCAGGCGGCCAGGAAGGCCCGGTGGTCGGCCGCCATGCGCCGGCGCACCGCCGGCGGCGGCGGCACCACGAAGCGGGCGGCGACGGTGAGGCGCCGCTCGGGGAAGTCGGGCGGCGCCACCGCCAGCGCGCCGGCGAGGGTCGCGCCCGCGAGCGACACCGTCACCGGCAGCGTGCCCGGCCCGGTCTCGATGGGCAGCGCGCCGATGGCCTCGAACCCGCCCGGCGCCGGCCAGAAGGCCAGGGGCTGGCCGGCCGCCTCGCCGCCGGAGGGCGCCACCGCGGCCCCGCGGACCGTCACCAGGAAGGCGTCGCCGGGCCGGACCCGGGCCGGGGCGACGTCCAGCACCACGCCGGCATCCGGCGCGGCGGCGATCGCGAGGAGCAGGAGCGGGAGCACGGCGTCCAGTTATAGGTCGCGGTCGAGGTCGGGGTCGGGGCCGGGGT
>JAJZTO010000305.1 GCA_021848865.1 Myxococcales bacterium | reverse complement strand
AGAAGGTGGCGAACCTCCGGCCGTCGACCGTCACCCGCCAGCGCAGCGGCTCCACCTTCTCGATGAGCACGGTGTGTCGCCCGATGGCGACCGTCGTCGACGGGGGGGTGGACATGGTCTTCTCATTGTAGCGCCGCGGGCGGCCCGGCGCCTCGCTCCCATCGGCTGGCGGCCGGCGTGTGGTAGCTTCCCGGGCCCGACGTCACCGTCCCGTCCGGCGCCTCCAGCGCCGCCCCCGCCCCGCAGGAGGCGGCCCCGCCGGACCGCAGGAGCGCCTTCATGAGCCAGGACTTCGCCGAGATGATGAACCGCCTGCCGGGCTGGGTGCGGGAGATGGGCATCACCATCCTCTCCGCCGGCCCGGACGAGGTGACCTGCGAGTGGGAGGTGGCCGAGAAGCACCACCAGGGCTACGGCATCGTCCACGGCGGAGTGCACTGCGGCGTCATCGAGAGCCTGGCGTCGATCGGCGCGGCCATCGTGGCCCGGCCGCGCGGCCAGCGGGTGGTCGGCCTGGAGAACAGCACCTCCTTCGTCCGCGCCGTCCGGTCCGGGAAGCTGCACGCCAGCGCCCGCCCGGTGACCCGCGGCCGCACCACCCAGGTCTGGGAAGCCTGGATCCGCGACGAGAAGGAGCAGCTGGTGGCGCAGGGGCGCGTCCGGCTGCTGTGCATCGGGCAGGAGCAGCCGATCGGGTAGGATCCCTCCGGAGGCCACCGTGTACTTCATCCTCTCTTACGACTACGTCCCCGACGTCCTCGAGAAGCGCACCCCGCACCGGGCGGCCCACCTGGCCCACGCCAAGGCGATGCAGCAGGCCGGCAAGCTCGTCATGGCCGGCGCCTTCGATCCGCCTTCGGACGGCGCCCTCTTCGTCTTCCGGGCCGACCGCGCCGACGAGGTCGAGGAGTTCGTCCGCAAGGACCCCTACGTGGCGAACGGCGTGGTCACCGGCTGGCGGGTGAGGCCCTGGACGGTGGTCATCGGCCCGTGAACGTCGTCGTCTGCGGCGCGGGCGCGGTGGGGAGCGCCCACGCGGCCCGGTTCCACGATCTGGACCCGGCCGGCGTCGCGGTGCTGGCCGGCGGCGAGCGGCTCGCCCGCTACCGGCGCGACGGGATCACCGTCAACGGCCGGCGCCACGACTTCCGGCTGCTCCCCGCGGGCGAGGCGGGGCCCCCCGCCGACCTGGTGCTCGTCGCGGTGAAGCAGCACCACCTCGACGCCGCCGTCGCCGACCTGCGCGGCCACGTGGGGCCGCGCACCATCCTGCTCTCGCTGCTCAACGGCATCTCCAGCGAGGGGATCCTGGCGCGCGCCTTCGGGGCGGAGAAGGTGCTCCCGGCCTTCGTCCTCGGCACCGACGCGGTCCGCGAGGGGCAGTCGATCCGCTACTCCTCCATCGGCCGCATCGTCTTCGGCGCGCCCTCGAACGACCCGTCCGACCCGCGGGTCGCCGCGGTGCGGGAGCTGCTCGGCCGCGCCGGCATCCCCCACGTCGTGCCCTCCGACATCCTCCGCGAGCAGTGGTGGAAGTTCATGCTGAACGTGGGCGTGAACCAGGTGTCGGCGGTGCTGCGCGCCCCCTACGGCGCCTTCGCCCTCCCCGAGGTGGGCGACCTGGCCCGCGCCGCCATGCGCGAGGTGGTGGCGCTCTCGGGGCGCGAGGGCGTCGCGCTCGGCGAGGAGGACGTCGAGCGCTGCTTCCCGGTCCTGGCGTCGCTGGCGCCGGACGGGAAGACCTCGATGCTCCAGGATGTCGAGGCGGGCCGGAAGACCGAGGTGGAGATCTTCGCCGGCACGGTGGTGGCGCTGGGGCTCGAGCACGGGATCCCCACGCCGGTGAACGCGCTGCTGGGTCGCCTCCTCGCGGCGCTGGAGCGGATGGCGGCGGCCTGATCCCGCCGGCCCCACTCGTCGCCGGCGCCGGCCGGCCGTGATAGGCAGGAGGGACGGTGCGCGCGGAGCTCGACCACCTGGTCGTCGCGGCGACGACGCTCGCGGAGGGCGTCGCCCACGTCGCCGCCCTCACCGGCGCGGCGCCGGTCCCGGGCGGGCGCCACCCGGCCATGGGCACGCACAACGCCCTGCTGCGGCTCGGTCCGCGCCGCTACCTGGAGGTCCTGGCGATCGACCCGGAGGCGCCGGCTCCCGGGCGGCCGCGCTGGTTCGACCTCGACGACCCCGCCCTGCGGGCGCGCCTCGCGGAGGGGCCGCGCCTGGTGCACTGGGTGGCGCGGACGGAGGCGCTCGACGGCTGCCTCGCCGCCTGCCCGGCGCCCCTCGGGGAGGTCCACGCGATGGCGCGCGGCAGCTTCCGCTGGCGCATCACCATTCCCGGCGACGGCCGCCGCCCCCTGGGCGGACTCCTCCCGGCGCTGATCCAGTGGGACGTCCCGGCGCACCCGGCGGACGGCCTGCCGCCCTCGCCCGTGTCCCTGGAGCGGCTCGAGGCCTTCCACTCCGACCCGGAGCCGGCGCGCGCCGCCCTCGCCGCGCTCGGGCTCGCGGGCGCCGTCGAGCTGGCCCGCGGCCCGGCGCCGCGCCTGGTGGCGGCCCTCCGGACGCCGCGCGGCCTGGTCCGGCTGGAGCCGTGACGACCCCCCGCCGGCTCCCGGGGGCGGGGACGGGGGCCCCGAATTTCCCGCGCCCCCCCGGCGCCGCTCCTGCGTAGATTGAGACCCGACGGAGGTCCCGATGATCAAGCTCAAGGTGAACGGCACCGTCCACGAGGTGGACGTCCCCCGCGAGATGCCGCTGCTCTGGGTCCTGCGGGACGAGCTGGGGCTCACCGGGACCAAGTTCGGGTGCGGCCTGGGGCTGTGCGGCGCCTGCACCGTCCACGTGGACGGGGCGGAGACGCGCTCCTGCTCCACCGACGTCGGCGCCGTCGACGGCAAGTCGATCACCACCATCGAGGGGCTGGGCCGGGACCAACTGCACCCCTTGCAGCAGGCCTGGCTGGACGCCGACGTGAGCCAGTGCGGCTACTGCCAGCCGGGCCAGATCATGACGGCGGCCGCCCTGCTGGCCCGCAAGCCCCACCCGACCGACGCCGAGATCGACGACGCGATGTCCGGGAACCTCTGCCGCTGCGGCACCTACGCCCGGATCCGGACCGCCATCCACCGGGCCGCGGGCGCGAGCGGCCGGTGAGCCTGACGCGGCGGGGCTTCCTGAAGGTCGGCGCCGCGCTCGGCGGCGGGCTGCTCGTCGAGATCCGGGCGCCGCGGCTGGCCCGGGCCGCGCCGCCCGCGGGCGCCCGCTTCGCGCCCAGCGCCTTCCTGCGCATCGGGGCGGAGGGCGTGACCTTCGTCTGCCCGCAGGTCGAGATGGGCCAGGGGACGCTCACCGGGCTCGCCATGCTGGTGGCGGAGGAGCTGGAGATCGCCCCGGAGGCGATGCGGGTGGTCCCGGCGCCGGCCGACCGCGCCTACGACAACCCGGCCTTCCACCTGCAGCTCACCGGCGGCAGCACCAGCGTGAAGTCGGGCTTCGAGCCGATGCGGACCGCGGGCGCCACCGCCCGCGAGATGCTCCGCGCCGCCGCGGCGCGCCGGTGGGGCGTCCCGGTGGAGGACTGCGTCGCGGCCGACGGCGCCGTGAGCCACGCCGGGAGCGGCAAGCGGGCCGGCTACCCCGAGCTCGCCGAGGCCGCCTCCCGGGAGACCGCGCCGCGCCGCCCCCCGCTCAAGGCCGGTGGCTTCAAGATCCTCGGGAAGCCGCTGCCCCGGCTGGACGCGCGGCCGCGCGTCGACGGCTCCGGCCGCTACGGCATCGACGTCCAGGTGCCGGGGGCGCTGGTGGCGGTGGTGGTCCGCAGCCCGGTGCCGGGGGGCCAGGTGCGCTCCTTCGACGCCGCCGCGGCGAAGGCCCTCCCCGGCGTGGAGGCGGTGATCCGGATCCCCTCCGGCGTCGCCGTGCTGGCGCGGGGCTACTGGCAGGCGCGCCAGGCGGCGGGCAAGCTCGGCGTCGCCTGGGACGAGGGGCCCAACGCGGGGCTCGACTCCGCGGCCCTC
>JAJZTO010000304.1 GCA_021848865.1 Myxococcales bacterium | reverse complement strand
CAGCGCCACCGCGCCGTCCACGTCCCCCGAGGAGGTGGCGAGCCGCTCCAGCGCGTAGCGGGTGGAGGCGTCGTCGAAGCGCAGCGCCAGGGCCTTGTGCCAGAGGCGGGCGGCCTCGCCGAGGCGATCGAGCGCCCGCGCCGCGCGCGCCGCGGCCACCACCGCCGCCGGCGAGAGCGGGAAGTCGGCGGCGATGGCGGCCCGTTCCCGGAAGGCCCGGGCCTGGAACCCCACCGCCTCCCAGGCGTCGGCCACCGCCAGCCGCGCCGGCGCCGTGGGGGCCGCGGCCGCGGCGGCCTGGAGCAGCGGCAGGGCGCGCTGGGGCCGGCCGCGCACCAGCTGGTGCAGCCCCAGGGCCCGGAGCGGCTCGGGGTCCCCGGGCGCCGCGGCCCGCGCCGCCTCCAGGAATTCCCGCTGCCGGTTCCCGTCCGGCTCCAGGCGGGCGGCCAGGAGCTGCGCCCAGGCCTCTCCCGGGAGGAGCCGGGCGGCCCGCCGCGCCTCCTCGGCGGGGCGTCGCTCCCGGTCGTCGGCGCTCCGCTTCTCGTCGAGCGCCCGCGCCAGGTCGGCGCGGGCGAGGGCCTCGGCCCGGGCCTCCGGCGAGCCGGTCCGCGCGCCCCGCGCCGCGGCGGCGGCGGCGACGCGCCTCTCCAGGAGGGACACCAGCGTGGGGACCGGCGCCGGCTTCGCGGCCGCCGGCCGGGGCGCGGGCGGGGGCGGCTCGGTCGTCGGGAGCTGCGGCAGCCGCAGCGGCTCGCCGGCCTCGGTGGCGACCCGGACCGCCAGGGCCATGCGGCCGTCCTCGTGGCAGAGCTTCACCAGGAGGCGGTTCGGACCCCGGCGCAGGGTCACCGCCACCGCCGCCTGGTCGAGGCGCGCCGGGTGGTAGGCCTCGTCGGAGATCGCCAGGACGCCGTTCACCCAGGCCTTCACCGCGCCGCTGGCCCCGAGGTAGAGCCGCACCCGCTGCTCGCGCGGGGAGTCGAGCGTGGCCAGGGCGTAGGCGGTCGCCTCCCGGACCGGCCGCAGCACGGCGGAGAGGACGGCGAAGCCCAGCTGGCGCGCCTCCGGCGGCAGCGGGCGCCACCGCACCGGGCGGACCTTGCCGGGCATGGGCTGCCCCACGTCCACCGCCTCCTCCGGCGGGTAGACGGCGGCGAAGCCGCGCTTCCCCTCGTTGTCGAAGGGCCCGGCCACCCACCACCGCTCGACGAAGCCCAGGCGGCCCAGCTCCTGGCGCGCCCGGGTGAGGTTGCCGCGAGCCCGGTCCAGCTCGGCGACCGCCTGCAGGGCCGCCGCCCGGACCTCCGGGTGCGCCTCGGGGTCGGCGGCCAGCTTCGCGTAGACGGCCGAGGCCGCGGGCAGGTCCTGGAGGTCGTCCTCCTGCCGCCGGAGCTCCGCCAGCACCGCCAGCGCCCGGGGATCGCGGTGGTCCCGCGCCAGCTCCGCGGCCAGGGACCGGAACCGGTCCGGGAGCGGCTCGCGCGCCACGGCGGCGCCGGCGACGAGGCGCGCGACGGCGGCGGCGGAACGCGGCGAGCGGGACATCGCCGGAGTGTAACCCCGGGGAGCGGCCGGGCCATCCCGGGCCGGCTCCGCCGGGGCCTATCCGGCGCGGGCCAGCGCCAGGACCGTCACCCGCACGGCGCCCGCGGCCTTGAGCGCGCGGGCGCAGGCCTCGGCGGTGGCGCCGGTGGTCACGACGTCGTCCACCAGCGCGATCTCCCGGCCGCGCACCCGCCCGTCGGCGGCGAAGGCCCCGGCGACGTTGGCGGCCCGCTGGGCGCGGGTGCGCCCGACCTGCGGCGGCGTCTCGCGCACCCGGCGCAGCGCGCCCCGGAGGACCGGGACGCCGGCGGTCCGCCCCACCCAGCCGGCCAGCAGCGCCGCCTGGTCGTAGCCGCGCGCGACGCGCCTCCCGCGCGCCAGCGGGACCGCCACCAGCAGCGCGCCCGGCGGCGGCGGGACCCGCGCCGCCAGCCAGCGCCCCAGCGGCCGCGCCAGCGCGGGCCGGTCCCGGTACTTGCAGGCGTGGACGGCGTCGGCGAGCGGGCCGCCGTAGGCGGCCGCCGCCCGCAAGCCGTCGAGGGCGGGCGGATCGGCGAGGCAGGCGCCGCAGACCGGGTCGGGCCCGGGGAGGCCGCAGCGGGCGCAGCCCGGCTCCGCCGGGTCCACCGCGCCGGCGCAGACCGGGCACCAGGGCTCCTCGGCGGAGGAGCGCAGCCCCTCGCCGCAGGCGGCGCAGGCCGGCGGGAAGGCGAGGTCGAGGAGGGCGGTGGCGAGGTCCGATAGTCCCATGTCCCGTTCCACCCCTCGCTCCGGCCCTCCGTCCGGCCGGGGCCGCGGGCCGGGGAGGGGAACGTCACTTCGTCACGAGCCCCAGCCCCTTCATCTCCGGCGGCTTCGCCAGCCCCATGACCTGGAGGGCGGTGGGGGCGACGTCGGCGAGCACCCCGTCGGCGCGCAGCTTGGCGCCGCGGAAGGCGGGGTCGGCGAGGACGAACGGGACCGGCCCGAGGGTGTGGGCGGTGTGGGGCTGCCCGGTCACCGGGTCCACCATCATCTCGCAGTTCCCGTGGTCGGCGGTGACCAGCATCGCCATGCCCCGGGCGCTGGCCGCCTTCCAGAGCCGGCCGAGGCACTCGTCCACCACCCGCACCGCCTTCACGGCGGCCTGGAGGATCCCGGTGTGGCCCACCATGTCGGGGTTGGCGTAGTTCACCAGGATGAAGCCGTAGGTCCCGGACTGGACGGCGGCGACGACCTTGTCGGTCACCTCCCGGGCGCTCATCTCCGGCTTCTCGTCGTAGGTCTTCACGTCGCGGGGGGACGGCACCAGGATCCGGTCCTCGTGCGCGAACACCTGCTCCTGCCCGCCGTTGAAGAAGAAGGTGACGTGGGCGTACTTCTCGGTCTCGGCGCAGCGGAGCTGGTGCAGCCCGGCCTCGGCCACCAGCTCGGGGAAGATCCGCGTCGGCTGGTCGGGCGCGTAGGCCACCGGCAGCGCGAACTTCTCGTCGTACTGGGTCATGCAGACCCAGGAGGAGAGCCGGGGCCGGGGCTTCCGCTCGAACTCGGCGAAGGCGTCGTCGGTGAAGGCCCGGGTGATCTCCCGGGCGCGGTCGGCGCGGAAGTTGAAGAAGATCGCCGCGTCGCCGTCCTGGAGGCGCGCGCGGGGGGCCCCGTCGGGGCCCGCCACCACCGTCGGCTTCACGAACTCGTCGGTCTCGCCCCGGGCGTAGGCCTCCTCGACCGCCTTCACCCCGCTCGCCGCCCGGTAGCCCTCCCCCTGCACCAGCGCCGCCCAGGCCAGGGCCACCCGGTCCCAGCGCTTGTCCCGGTCCATGGCCCAGTAGCGCCCGGAGACGGTGGCCACCTTGCCGTACCCGGCCTCGGCGAGCCGCTTCTCGAAGGCCTGGAGGTAGCCGAGCGCGCTCTTCGGCGGGGTGTCGCGCCCGTCGAGGAAGGCGTGGACGTAGGCCCGGGGCACCGCCTCGCGCCGCGCCAGCGCCAGGCAGGCGTGGAGGTGCTCCACGTGGCTGTGGACCCCGCCGTCGGAGAGCAGGCCGAGGAGGTGGAGCGTCCCCGAGCCCTGCCGCGCCTTGCGGCAGGCCGAGAGCAGCGCCTCGTTCTGGAAGAAGGAGCCGTCCTCCACGGCGCGGTTGATGCGCACCAGGTCCTGGTAGACGATCCGGCCGGCGCCGAGGTTGGTGTGGCCCACCTCGCTGTTGCCCATCTGCCCCTCGGGCAGTCCGACCGACAGCCCGCTGGTCTTCACCGCGGCCCACGGGAACTCGCGCGCCAGGGCCTCCATGTTCGGCGTCCCGGCCAGGGCGATGGCGTTGGCCTCGCGCTCGGCCCGCAGGCCCCAACCGTCGAGAACCACGAGGATCAGGGGCTTGGGCTTGGGCACGGGCGACCTCGGGCGTTCGGGAGGAGCAGCGATGCTATGCGGCGCCCTCGCCGGCCTCAAGCCGGATTCCCGAGCAAGGAGAGTGCCGGGCGCCCTTCGGACCGGCCCGCCCTTCT
>JAJZTO010000303.1 GCA_021848865.1 Myxococcales bacterium | reverse complement strand
TTCCGATCTCGGGTCTACGGCCCGAAGGGCGCCGCGGCGCTGCTCGGCCTCAAGCCGACCACGCTCCAGGGGAAGATGCGCAAGTACGGCATCGGCGAGCCCCGCCGCAAGGGCGAGGTCTGATGGCCGTTGCCGCGCGGATCGATCCACGCGCTCCGGCGTAGGGCGGGGGCTTGTCCCCCGCCCAGCGCCCGGATGGCGGCCTGGCGGCCGGCCGGGGACGAGCCCCGGCCCTACGAGCCGGGGCGACGCAAGCGGGCACGGCCATGGGGCGCGCTACCGCGCGCCGTGGCCCACCGACAGCTTGAAGATGTCCTCCAGCACGCCGCTGGCGGTGAGCGCCCCGCCCACGCCGGCCCCCTGCACCAGCAGCGGCGCCGCGGCGTGCCGGTCGGTGGTGAAGGCCACGTAGGCCTCGACGCCGTGCAGGGCGGCGGCCCGGTGGTCGGGCGCGACCTCGACCGGGCCGCAGCGGATGGTCCCGGCGTCGGCGTCCACCGCGACCAGGTAGCGGAGCAGCCGCCCGGCCCGCCGCAGCCGCTCGGCGGCGGCCGCCGCCTGCCCGTCGTGGCCGCGCAGCGCCTCGTACAGCTCCTGCATCGACCCGGGCGCCAGCACCGCCTCCGGCACCAGCGGCTGGCGGCGGACGTCCTCCAGCGAGGCCCGCATCCCGATCTCGCGCGCCAGGATCAGCGCCTTGCGGGCGGCGTCCAGCCCCGACAGGTCGTCGCGCGGATCGGCCTCGGTGTAGCCGAGCTCGCGCGCCCACCGCACCACCAGCGAGAGCGGCTGGCCCTTCATCAGCTCGGTCACCGCGAAGCCCAGGGTCCCGGAGACCGAGCCCTCGATGCGCCGGACCCGGTCGCCGGCCCGCTGCAGCCGGTGCAGGGTGTCGAACACCGGCAGGCTGGCGCCCACGGTGGTCTCGTACTCGTAGCGGCGGTGGGCCTGCCGGCGGGCCTCCTCCAGCGCCCGCCGCGCCGCCGGCGGCGCCGCCAGCGGCAGCTTGTTGGAGCCCACCACGTCCACGCCCCGCCGGAAGGCCTCGGCGTAGACCCGGTCCATGGCCGGATCGCAGGTGACGTCCACCAGCACCGGCTGCGGCAGCCGTCCCAGCCGCTCCAGCAGCGGCGCCGCGCCGGGCAGGCCGAAGCGGCCGGTCTCCGGCTGGGCGTCGAGCCGCTCCCGCCAGCCCTCCAGCCGCACGCCGGCCTCGTCGAAGAGGGTGCGCCGCGAGTCGGCGATGCCCACCACGCGCAGCGAGACGTCCCAGTCCCGCTCCAGCGCCGGCCGCTGCCGCTGGAGCTGCTCCAGCAGCTCGCCGCCCACCTTGCCGGCGCCCAGCACCAGCAGGCTGACCTCCCCGCGGGCGTCGGCCACCGGGCGCGGCGGGGGCGCCGGCGCCCGCGGCCGGGCCCGGGCCTCGACCGGCCGGCCCCGGAACTCGGCGACCCGCTCGGAGATCCAGTCCACGTCGATGAGGAAGGCGTCGTGCCCGTCGATGGAGGCCAGCCGCGCCAGCCGCGCCCCGGGGACGTGGCGCGCGATCTCCTCCTGCTCCCGGGGCGGGTAGAGGTCGTCCGAGTCGATGGAGATCACCAGCGCCGGCTGCTTCACGCCGCGCAGCACCTCCTCGAACTCGCCCCGGCCCCGCGCCACGTCGTGCGCGTCCATGGCCCGGGTGAGGGTCACGTAGGTGGCGGGGTCGAAGCGCTCCACCAGCTGGCGCCCCTGGTAGCGGAGGTAGCTCTCCATGGCGAACAGCTCCGCGGTCTGCGGCCGGCGCCCGAAGCGCTCCTCGAAGCTGGGCATGGAGCGGTAGGTGAGCATCGCCATCATCCGCGCCACCGCCAGCCCGGCCGAGGGCGGGTCGGCCGGGTCGTAGCGGCCGTCGCGCCACCGCGGGTCGGCCATGACGGCCTGCCGCTGCGCCTCGCCGATGCCGATGGCCCAGGCCGAGTGGCGCGCCGAGCAGGCGATGGGGGCGATGGCCTCCACCAGCTCGGGGAAGGTGAGCGCCCACTCCAGGGTCTGCATCCCGCCCAGCGAGCCGCCCACCACCAGCCGGATCTTCCGCACCCCCAGGGCCTTCACCAGCTCGCCCTGGGCCCGGACCATGTCGCGGACGGTGACGGCCGGGAAGTCGCCGAGCCAGGGCCTCCCGGTGGCCGGGTTCACGGAGGTCGGGCCGGTGGTGCCGTAGCAGCTCCCCAGCAGGTTCGAGCAGACGACGTAGTCCCGCTCCGGGTCGAGCGCCCGGCCCGGGCCGAACATCCGCGTCCACCAGCGGTCGGCGTCGGCGGAGCCGGTGAGGGCGTGGCAGACCACCACGCAGTTGTCGCCGGCCGGCGAGAGGGTGCCCCACTCCCGGTAGGCGACCCGGACCGCCAGCTCCCCGCCCAGGTCGAGCGCCAGCGGCCGCGGCAGGTCGAGGGTCCGCGTCTCTGGCGCGACGAAGGCGGCGCGCGCGGCGGACAGCGGATCGACGTCGGGCGGGGGCATGGCCGGGTCCTGCACTTATCCGCCGCCCGGAAAGGGTGTCAAGCCGGCGGCGCGGCCCGCTCGCAGATCCTCCGCAGCGCGCCGGCGAGCCGCTCCACCAGCTCGTCGAGCTCCCCCTCCGCGATCACGAAGGGCGGCGCCAGGCACACCAGGTCGCCATCGGTGCCGTTGGCCTGCCCGACGTTGGGCCAGACCACCAGGCCGGCCGCCAGCGCCTCCTCGGCCACCGCCTCCGCGAGCTTGCGGGCCCGCGGGAAGGGGGCGCGGGTCGCGCGATCGGCCACCAGCTCGACGCCGGCGAGCAGCCCGCGGCCCCGCACGTCCCCGACGCAGGGCAGCTGGCGCAGCGCCTGGAGCCGGGCGTGGAACCGCTCGCCCAGGACCCGGCAGCGCTCCACCAGGCCGTGGCGCCGGAGGACCCGCACCGCCGCCAGCCCGGCGGCGGCCAGCACCGGGTGGTGGCTGAAGGTCTGGGCGTGGAGCAGGGCCCCCGAGCCGCGGGCGATGGGGTCGAGGAGCCGGCGCGAGGCCGCCACCGCCGAGAGCGGCGCGTAGCCTCCGGTGATGCCCTTCCCCATCACCAGGACGTCCGGCACCGCGCCGTAGGGCTCCAGCGCCGACCAGGTGCCGGTCCGCCCGGCCCCGACCAGCACCTCGTCGGCGATCCAGAGGACGTCCCGCCGGTCGCAGATCTCCCGGACCCGCCGCCAGTAGCCGGGGCGCGGGACCGAGTGGCCGGTGGAGCTGCCGCCCACCGGCTCGGCGATGAAGGCCGCCACCCGGTCGGCGCCCAGCCGGTCGAGGGCCGCCTCCAGGCCGGAGCCGTCGCAGGCCGGGCAGGCGGCCGACGGGTCGCCCCGGCAGGCGCAGCGGTACGGGTACGGCGCCGGGATGCGGTGCACGTCCACCAGCCACTCGCGCCAGTAGGTCCGGTAGTGCTCGCGCGCCGAGGCCGAGAGGGCCAGCAGGGTGTTGCCGTGGTAGGCGGGCGTCAGCGCCACGATGGCGTGCTTCTCCGGCCGGCCCGTCTCCACCCAGTACTGGCGCGCCAGCTTCAGCGCCGCCTCCACCGCCTCCGACCCGCTGGAGAGGAAGTAGAGCTTGTCGAGGGGCGCGGGGAGCAGCGACGCCAGCTCGTCGGCCAGCGCCTCCACCGGCTCGCTGGTGAAGGCGGTCCCGTTGACGTAGGCGATCCGGGCCGCCTGCTCGGCCATGGCCTCGCCGATCTCGCGGAGCCCGTGCCCCAGGTTGGCGACGAAGGCCCCTCCGGCGCCGTCGAGGTAGCGCCGCCCCCCGGCGTCGACGAGCCACGCCCCCTCGCCCCGGACCACCAGCGGGAAGTCCCGGGTCAGCTTCCGGTAGAAGACGTGGGACTCGGGGTAGCGGTGCGGGGCCACCCGGACCTCACTCCTCGATCACGGTGCGGCTCTGCTCCCGCATGAACTGCTGCACGTACCAGGGGCCGCAGCCCCCCTTCCCGCTCCCGCCGCTCCCCTTCCAGCCGCAGAAGGGCTGGGCGCCGGGCCAG
>JAJZTO010000302.1 GCA_021848865.1 Myxococcales bacterium | reverse complement strand
GGTGGACCTCGACCCGGGCCAGCGCACCACGGCGGTGGAGCGGGCGCTGCAGGGGTGGGCCCCGCCCTCCCGCCCGCCGCCCCTCCCCGGCGCGCGCCCGCCCGCTCCCGACCCGGCCGCGGCCCCGGGCCGGAGCGCGCCGGCGGCCCCGCCCCGGCTGGCGCCGGCGGCGCCGGGACCGGCGCCCGACGAGCTCTGGGCCGCGCTGCGGCGAGCCCTGGTGCGCGGGCACCTCACCGAGGCGGCGGCGCGGCAGCAGGCCCTGGCCATGGCGCGCCCGGCCGGAGGCGGGCGGCCCGGCAGCGAGCCGGTCCCGCCGGCCGACCTCGACGCCGCGGTGCAGCAGCTCACCGAGGGCATCGGGAGCGTCCTCGCCGGGGACACCCTGGGCGGGAGCCGGACCTTGCGCGCCCTCGCCGGCGAGTCGCAGCCGAACCTCTCCCTCCGCTGGCTGGCGCTGCACTGGAGCGCGCGCGCGGCGCTGGGGAGCGACGGGCTGGCCGCGGCGCGGCAGCACGTGAAGGACGCCCTGGCGGTCTCGCGCCAGCTCGACGTCGAGGCCCGGGCGGTGAGCCAGCTGGTGGCCGCGGAGCTGCTGGCGCGCGCCGGCGACCACCCCACCGCCCTCACCTGGCTCGCCGAGTCGCGGTCCCGCTTCGAGCGCATCTCCGACCGCTGGGGGCTGGGCCAGGCCTGGCTGGCCGAGGCGCGGGTCCGGAGCGCGACCGACGGACCGGAGGACGCCGAGGCGGCCTGCACCGAGGCGGCGCGGCGCGCCTGGGAGGCCGACCCGGCCTGGGACGGACCGCCCATCTTCCTGGCGGGGCGCGCCCTGATGCGCGGCGAGCCGGCGGCCGCCGAGGCCATCCTGGCGGAGGTGCGGACGCCGGCGGCCGACCGGATGCGGCAGCTGGCCGACGCGGTGCGACGCCAGGCGGTGAGCCAGGGCGACGCCAGCGACTTCCTGCGGGTGCACCACGCGCCCCCGACCGCGCAAGCCATCCGCGTGCTGGAGCGGATCACCGCCGGCTCGCCGCGCTTCCACCAGGCGCAGGAGGCGCTGGCCTGGATGCTGCTCAAGCTGGGCCGGTACGACGAGGCCTGCGACCTCTTCACCGGCCTGATGGCCCAGCCGCTCGGCGCCGGCGACCGGGCCCTGGCGATGCTGGGGCTCTCCTGCATCGCCAACGCCCGGCGCACCTCCGAGGAGGCGGGGCCGCCCGCCCCCGGGGCGCGGCCGGCCAACGGCGCCCCGGCCGCCGGCGCGGCGCGGCCGGCGAGCCGGCCCTCCGACTCCTCGCTGCTGCCGCGCAACGTGCAGATGGGCGGCCTGGACGCGGTGTTCTCCGGACGGCTGGCGGTCTTCTCGCTCCCCGACCTCCTCGAGTTCCTGCGCAGCGCCCGCCGCACCGGGCTGCTGGTGTTCAGCTCGGCCGCGGGCATGGCCTCGATGCGCTTCCGCGAGGGCTGGATCGCCGGCGCCGCCTGCCCCGGCGCGCCCGGCGTGGGGGAGCTGCTGGTCCACGCCGGCAAGCTCCCGGCCGCCGCGCTGGAGACGGTCACCGCCGATCCCTTCGCCGACCAGCCCGACCTGGCGATGGCCGAGCTGCTGGTGCGCCGCGGGCTGGTGGACGCCGCCTCGGCGCAGGAGGCGCTGCGCCAGCACATCGGGCTGGCCCTGCGCGAGCTGCTGACCTGGAAGGACGGGGAGTTCGCCTTCACGCGCGAGAGCGAGGGCACGGCGTCCTCCACCGGGATCCCGGTGGAGGTGGACGCGCAGGCGCTGCTGCTCAACCTCTTCAAGGAGATGGACGAGGCCTCGCGCGACGCCGCGTCCGCCGGCGCCCACGCCTGACGCCAGGCCCCGATGAGCCCCACCTCCTCCAGCCCCGCGCCCCGCGCGCCCGAGACGGCGGACCTCTCCCGGCTCGTCGGCGTCAAGCTCGGCAACTACCGGCTGGAGCGGCTGGTCGGCCGCGGGCGGATGGGCGTGGTGTACCTGGCCACCGACGAGGCGCTGCTGCGCCCCACCGCCGTCAAGGTCCTGGCCTGGAGCGTGGCCGAGGCGCGGGGCCACGACCCGGTGCAATGGTTCCTGGCCGAGGCCCGGCTGGTGGCGCGCATCAACGACCCGCGGGTGGTCCAGATCTACGGGGCCGCCCGGCACGGGGACTACTGCTACATCGCCATGGAGTACGTGGCCGGGGCCTCGGCCGAGGCGATGCTGGCGCGCGGCGAGCGGCCGTCGCCCGCGGCCGCCACCGACATCCTGCTCCAGGCCGCCTCGGCGCTCCACGCCGCCCACCGCTCCGGCGTCGTCCACCGCGACGTGAAGCCCGCCAACCTGCTGGTGGATCCCTCCGGCCTGACCAAGCTCGGCGACTTCGGGATGGCGCTCGGCGCCGCCGGCGTCGCCGACGCCCGCGCCCGGGTGGGGACCCCGCTCTACACCGCGCCCGAGGTCTGGCGCGGCGCCGGGGCCAGCCCGGCCTCCGACATCTACGCGCTGGGCGCGACCTACTACCACCTGCTGGTGGGCCGCCCGCCCTACGCCGGGGCCGACGTCGCGGCGGTGGAGCAGGCGCACCTGCGCGCGCCGATCCCCGACCCGCGCCAGCTCGCGCCCGCGCTGCCCGCCTCCTGCGCCGCGCTGGTCCGCCGCGCCCTGGCGAAGGCGCCGCAGGAGCGGCACCCCTCGGCCCAGGAGCTGATGTGGGAGGCGCGCCGGGTGCTGCTCGACCTGGCCGCGGCGGACGGCGCCTCCTCGCCCGGCCTCCCCCGCGGCGCCCGCGCCCCGGCGCCGGGACCCGCCGCGCACCCTGCCGCGGCCCCGCCGCCCGGCCCGCTGGCCGAGGTCATGGGCTTCGCGCGCCGCGCCTTCGGCGAGGTGGACCCGGCCGACGGCCCCTGGCAGGGCGAGCCCCACGCGACCGCGCGCCGCGGGCTGCTGGCCGCGGTCGAGGACGAGGGCACCGCGGTGGTCACCGTGACCGGGGGCCCGGGGAGCGGCCGGTCGGTGCTGTGCCGGCGCGTCGCCGCCGAGCTGTCGCCGGCGCGGCTGGTCCTCTACCTGGACCTGCGCGCCGAGCGGGAGGAGCGGACCCTGCTGCAGCGGCTCTGCCGGGCCGCCGGGGCCGCCGAGGAGGGGGCCGAGGCGCTGGAGGGGCTGCTGCGGCGGCTGGGCGAGGAGCGCCGGCAGCGCCGCCCCACGCCGCTGCTGGTGCTGGACGGCGTGCGGGTGCCGCACCCCTCTTCCAGCGGGCTGGCGGCGGTCGTCGCCGCCGGGATCTGGTCGCGCTCCTTCCGGCTGGTGCTGAGCGGGGAGCCGGGGCTGGCCGGGGCCCTGGCCGCCTCCGGCGTGGACTTCCGCGACGAGCGCGCGGTGGAGCTGGAGCTGCCCGCGCTCGGCCCGGAGCAGGTCGCCGACTACGTGCGCGCCTGGATCGGCTGGGCCCAGGCGCCGGGCGCCCCGGCGGTGATCCTCTCGCCGGACGCGGTGCGCCTGCTGGCCTGGCGCTCGCAGGGGATCCCGGCGCGCGTGAACGTCCTCGCCGAGAACATGCTGCTGCTGGCCGCCGCGCACGGCGAGCGGACCCTCTCCAGCTGGCACGCCTGGACGGCGTCGGACCGGGAGCGGTGGTCCGGGGCGCGGCCGCTGGCGAGGCTCCAGCGGCGCGCCGGCGCCTGGCCCACGGTCGAGGCCCTGCAGGCCATCGACGCCTGTCGGCTGGCGGCGGGCCTGCCGCCCTGGCCGCGCGGAGGTTCGAGATGAGGCGCACCGGGCACGGAGCGGGGGGCCGGGCACCGGCTTCCCAGGGAGCGCGCATGGCACGCGGCGGCGGAAGGCGATGGCTGGAAGAGGAGGGCCGGACATGTCCGACCTGGCGCTGATCGCGAAGCTGCCGGACGTGAAGAGCGCCGTGCTCGGCGACCTGGGGGGCGCGTTCCTGGACGCCATCCAGGAGCCGGACGGCGAGACCGTGGCCGCGGTGATGGGCTTCGTGGCCGCCCACCTGGTGGAGTCGGGGGCGCAGCTCGGGCTGGGCGC
>JAJZTO010000301.1 GCA_021848865.1 Myxococcales bacterium | reverse complement strand
GCCAGCTGCACCGCCACCCCGTGGGCCGCCAGCTCCTGCGCCGCCGCCCCCACCCCCTGCCCCGCCAGCACCGCCGTCACCTTCCCGCCGGTCCGCCTCGCCAGCTCCTGGCCCGCCGCCAGCGCCGACAGGCTCGCCTTCTTCAGCTTCCCGTGCCCCTGCTCCGCGACGACCAGGACGTTGGACATGGCTTCCTCCCCGGTCCTAGAGGACCTTGGCCTCCGCGTGCAGCTTGGTCCACAGCTCCGCGACGTCCGCCACCTTCACTCCCCCGGCCCGCTTCGGCGGCTCCAGCAGCCTCTTCACCACCACCCCCGGCTGGAGGTCGACGCCCAGGCTCCCTCCCGGCACCGTCTTCACCTCCTTCTTCTTCGCCTTCATGATCCCCGGCAGCGACGCGAACCGCGGCTTGTTCAGCCGCAGGTCCACCGTCACCACCGCCGGCAAGGCCAGGTCCAGCGTCTCCACCCCACCGTCCACCTCCCGCACCACCGAGAGCCGCTTCCCGTCCCCCCCGAGCTGCAGCCCCGGCTGCTTCTTCTGCTCCGCCTCGCTCTCCAGGCTCTCCTTCTTCGACGCGTTCGTCGCCTGCCCCCAGGAGAGCCGCTCCGCCAGGATCTGCCCCGTCTGGTTCTGGTCGTCGTCGATCGCCTGCTTCCCCAGCAGCACCAGGTCCGGCTTCTCCTGCTCCACCAGCTTCGCCAGGAGCGCCGCCGCCACCCCCGGGTCCATCGCCCCCTCGTGCGAGACCAGCACCCCCCGGTCCGCTCCCATCGCCAGCGCCGACCGGATCTCGGTCACGCTCTTCTCCCCCCCGATGCTCGCCACCACCACCTCGCCCCCGTGCTTCTCCTTCAGCCGCAGCGCCTCCTCCACCGCGATCTCGTCGAACGGGTTCATCTTGTAGTTCACCCCGTCCGTGACGATCCCCGTCCCGTCCGGCTTCACCTTGATCTTCGACTCCGGGTCTTCCACCCGCTTCGCGGTCACGAGGATCTTCAGGGCCATCGGTGGCTCTCCACTGTTTCGCTGTGCGAAAGGCGACTCCGACCTGCGTAACAAAGGACCACTAGGTAACACGACGGGATTGACTTCCGCAAGGACGTGGTGCCAGGATGCAGTTCTCCGCTGATCAGCGAAACACCGTCCCCACCGGAGCGAAGAGGCCATGCCGGCGACCTCGACCGACCCGCAAGCCCAGGCCGTTCCCTCGCCGGGCGCGGCGCCCCGGCCGCTCCCGGCCCTCGAGGGCGTCACCGTCCTCGACCTGTCCCACGCCCTGGCCGGCCCCATCGCCTCCACCTACTTCGCCGACTTCGGCGCCACCGTCCTCAAGGTGGAGCCCCCGGGGAGCGGCGACATCGCCCGCGGCTGGGGTCCGCCCTTCCACGGCGACGACGCCGCCTACTTCGTCAGCCTGAACCGCAACAAGCGCAGCGTCGAGCTGGACCTCAAGCACCCCGAGGGACGCGAGCTCTTCCTGCGGCTGGCCGAGCGGGCCGACGTGGTGCTGGAGAACTTCCGCGTCGGCACGGTGGACAGGCTCGGCATCGGCCCGGCGGCGGTGGCGGCGCGCAACCCGCGGGCCATCTACTGCTCCATCTCCGGCTTCGGCCAGGACGGGCCCTACCGGGACCGCGCCGCCATGGACCTCATCGTCCAGGCCGAGAGCGGGATGATGAGCCTCACCGGGGAGCCGGGCCGCACCCCGGTCCGCGCCGGCGTGTCGATCGCCGACCTGCAGGCCGGCATGCACGCGGTGATCGCCGTGCTCATGGCGCTCCACGCCCGGCAGCGCACCGGGCGCGGGCAGTTCATCGACGTCTCGATGCTCGAGGGGCAGCTGGCGCTGCTGGACCACGCCATCGGCATCTACCTGGCCGACGGGCAGATCTTCGGCCGCATGGGGACCGCCTACCGCACCATCGTCCCCTACCAGACCTTCCGCACGAAGTCGGAGGACCTGGCGCTGGCGGTGGGCAGCGACTCGCTGTGGCGCGCCTTCTGCCCGCTGCTCGGGCTCGCGGCCTTGACCGACGACCCGCGCTTCGCCACCAACGCCGCCCGCACCCGGAACCGCGAGGTGCTGGTCCCCATCCTCCAGGAGGTCTTCCTCACCCGGACGTACGCCGAGTGGGAGGCGCTCCTCGTGCCGGCCGGCGTCCCGGTGGGCGCCATCAACGCCCTCGACCGCGTGGTGAAGCACCCCCAGGTCGTCGCCCGCGGCCTGCTCCGGGAGACCCACCACCCGGCCGCGGCCTCGGCCCCGGTGATCGCCCCGTTCTTCCGGATGTCGGAGACGCCCGGCGGCGTGCGCGCGCCCGCGCCGCTCCTCGGCGAGCACACCGACGCCACCCTGCGCGACCTGCTCGGCCTCTCTCCCGAGGAGATCGGCCGCCTCCGCGCCGCCGGCGCGCTCGGCGCCGCCTCCCGGCGCCGCGCCCCGCCTCCTTCCGCTCCGCCGAAGCCCCCGCCGTCCCCGAAGTCCCACCCCCCGGAGGAAGTGCCATGATCCGATCCCTGCTGGCCGCCGCGGCGCTGCTCGCCGCCGCCCCGGCCCCCGCGCAGATCAAGATCGCCTACATCGATCCCATGACCGGGCCCTTCGCCAACATCGGCGTGCAGGGCCTCACCCACTTCCAGTCCATCGCCGACAAGATCAACGCCTCGGGCGGCGTCCTCGGGGGCCAGAAGCTCGAGGTGGTCGTCTTCGACAACAAGGGCAGCCCCCAGGACAGCCTCATCGCCTTCCAGTCGGTGGTGGACCAGGGGATCCGCTTCATCACCCAGGGCAACGGCTCGGGCGTGGCCGGGGCGCTCATCGAAGCGGTGAACAAGCACAACGCCCGCAACCCCGACAAGACGGTGCTCTACCTGAACTACGCCGCCGTCGACCCGGACTTCACCAACTCGAAGTGCAGCTTCTGGCACTTCCGCTTCGACGCCAACACCGACCAGAAGATGCGGGTGATCACCGACCTCCTCGCCCGGCAGCCCGAGGTGAAGAAGGTCTACCTCATCGGGCAGGACTACGCCCACGGCCACCAGGTGGCGAAGGCCGCGGTCGAGATGCTGAAGCAGAAGCGGCCCGACATCCAGATCGTCGGCAACGACCTGCACCCCATCGGCCGGGTGAAGGACTTCTCCCCCTACGTGGCCAAGATGGTGGCCGCCGGCGCCGACGTCGTCATCACCGGCAACTGGGGCAACGACGTCACCCTGCTGGTGAAGGCCGCCAAGGAGGGCGGGCTCAAGGCCAAGTTCTACACCTACTACGGCGGCGGGCTGGGCGTGCCGGCGGCGGTGAACGTGGCCGGCGTCGACCACCTGCTGCAGGTCACCGAGTGGCACAAGAACCTCGTGCCCAACCCGACCCTGCCCTACGCGCTCGCCTACAGGCAGAAGTACCACTTCGACTTCTACTACCTGCGCATCAACAACGAGATGCTGATGCTGGCCAAGGCCATCGACCAGGCGAAGTCCACCGACCCGAGGAAGGTGGCGCTGGCGCTGGAGGACATGAAGTTCGCCTCCGACACCGGCGAGGTGTGGATGCGCAAGGAGGACCACCAGCTCATGCAGCCGCTCTTCGTCTCGACCTTCGAGAAGGCCGGCGCCAAGGGCGTGAAGTACGACATCGACGACACCGGCTTCGGCTTCCGCACCGACCACGCGGTGCCCGCCGCCGACACCGTGCTGCCCACCACCTGCAAGATGGCGCGGCCCTAGCCTGCCCGGCGCGCGGCGGGTCCCCCCGGGGCCCGCCGCGCACCGCGCCTCGACCGGACCTCCCACGTGGCCTTCGCGCTCATCACCCTGCTGAACGGCGTCACCTACGGGCTGCTGCTGTTCATGCTCTCCAGCGGGCTGACGCTGATCTTCGGGATGATGGGCATCCTCAACTTCGCCCACGCCAGCTTCTACATGCTGGGGGCCTACTTCTCCTTCCAGCTCGCCGGGCGCGTCGGCTTCTTCCCGGCCCTGCTGCTCGGCCCGCTGCTGGTGGGCGTGGCCGGCGCCCTGGTGCAGCACCACGGCCTGCGGCGCGTCCGCTCCCAC
>JAJZTO010000300.1 GCA_021848865.1 Myxococcales bacterium | reverse complement strand
GGAGCGCCGCTTCGACGACGAGATGCTGGGGGAGAGCCCGGTCATGCTCCGCCTCCGGGAGGACATCGCCAAGGTCGCCCCCACCCAGGGGCGGGTGCTGGTGCTGGGCGAGTCGGGCACCGGCAAGGAGCTCATCGCCCTGGAGATCCACCGGCAGTCGAGGCGGGCGGCCGGCCCCTTCGTCAAGGTGAACTGCGCCGCCATCCCCTCCGAGCTCATCGAGAGCGAGCTGTTCGGGCACGAGAAGGGCAGCTTCTCCGGCGCCGCCGCGCGCCGCCGCGGGCAGTTCGAGGTGGCCCACGGCGGCACCCTCTTCCTCGACGAGATCGGCGACATGAGCCTGGCCGCCCAGGCCAAGGTCCTGCGGGCGCTGCAGACCGGGGAGGTCACCCGGGTCGGCAGCGAGAAGGCCTTCACCGTGGACGTGCGGGTGCTGGCGGCCACCAACAAGGAGCTGGAGGCGGAGGTGCGCGAGGGCGCCTTCCGCGAGGACCTCTTCTTCCGCCTGAACGTGGTGCCGCTGCGGGCGCCGCCGCTGCGCGAGCGGCTCGAGGACGTGCCGCTGCTCGCCGAGCGCTTCCTGCAGCTCGCCTGCCGCGACAACGGCCTCAAGCCCAAGCCGGTGGAGCCGGCGGTCTACGGCCTGCTGCGGCGGTACCGCTGGCCCGGCAACGTCCGCGAGCTGCGCAACGTCTGCGAGCGGCTGGTCATCATGAGCGGCGACCGGGTGACGGCCGCCGACGTGCCCGGCGACGTCGGGCCGCGCCCCGCCGGGGCGGCCGCGCCGCCCCCGGGGCCGGGCGACCTCTCCCGCTACGGCGAGGTGGGGCTGCGCGAGCTGCGCGACCTCGTCGAGCGCGACTACATCCTGCAGAAGCTGGAGGAGCACGACTGGAACATCACCCAGGCGGCCCAGGCCCTGGGGGTCGAGCGCACCAACCTCCACAAGAAGATCAAGCAGCACGGCCTCTCGCGGACGGCGCGGGGCGCCGCCCCGCCCGAGGAGCCGGGGTGATCGCCGCCCACGCCATCCCCGGCCTGGCGGAGGAGGCCCCGCGCGCCCCCGACGCCTCGGAGCGGATGGCGCGGCTGCGGCGCCGCTTCCCGGGCGAGGCGGAGGCCTTCTGCGCCGCCTGCCGCCGGGCCCCCGACCCCGACCTGGCCCTGGCCGGGGCCGAGCGCTACGCCGACGGGGCCGGCGGGCTGCCGCCGGAGCGGGACCTCCAGGAGGCCCTGGCGCTCCTCTGCGGCGCCTCGCGCCACCTGGCCGGCCTGCTGGCGCGCACCCCGGCGCTGCTGCGCCGCGCCGCCCGCTCCCCCGACCTGCTCCGGCCCCGCCCCGAGGCGCGGATGCGCCGGGTGCTGGCCCGGGCGGCGGCCCGGCTGGCGCCCGACGACGTGGCCGGGCTCCACCGGCTGCTGCGCCGCTTCCGCGACCGGGAGGTGGTGCGCATCGCGCTCCGGGACCTGCGCCGGGCCCGGATGCCTGAGGTGCTGGACGAGCTCTCCTCGCTCGGCACCTCCTGCATCGACGCCGCCGTCCGGTTCCACGACCGCCGGCTGCGGGCCCGGCACGGGCCGCCCGCCGGGCTGGCGGCCCGGGAGCCCGGGGCCGGGTTCTGCGCCCTGGCCATGGGCAAGCTCGGGGCCCGGGAGCTGAACTTCTCCTCCGACGTGGACCTGATCTACGTCTACTTCGCCGACGGCCAGACCGAGGGCGAGAGCCCGCTCCACCACTTCGCCTACTTCGCCAGGCTGGCCGAGCTGGTCACCGAGTCCCTCGCCAAGGCCACCGAGGACGGCTTCGTCTTCCGGGTCGACCTGAACCTCCGGCCCGACGGCCGCAGCGGCCCCATCGTCAACAGCGTCCGGGCCGCCGAGCTGTACTACCAGTCCTTCGGCCGCTCCTGGGAGCGCAACGCGCTGCTCAAGGCGCGCCCCGCCGCCGGCGACCTGCAGGTGGGCGAGGAGCTGCTCCGGCTGCTCGAGCCCTTCGTCTGGCGCCGCTCGCTCGACACCAGCGTGCTCGAGGAGATCCAGGCGATGAAGGCCCGCATCGACGCCCGGGCCGGCGCCGAGGGGAAGGAGGACCTCAAGCTCGGGCGCGGCGGCATCCGCGAGGGGGAGTTCTTCGTCTCCGCCCTGCAGCTGCTCCACGGCGGGCGCCTGCCCGAGGTGCGGGAGCGGTCGACGCTCCAGGCGCTGGACCGGCTGCTCTACGCCGGCGTGGTCCCGACCCGCGACCGGGACGCCCTGGCCGACGCCTACCTCTTCCTGCGGCGCGCCGAGCACCGGGTGCAGATGATGGACGCCCGCCAGGTCCACCGGCTGCCGCCGGCGGGCGAGCGGCACGGCCTGGCCCGGGCCATGGCCTTCCCCGACGAGGAGCGCTTCGACGCGGCGCTGGCCGCGCACCGCGACCGGGTGGCCGGGCTGTTCCGCGGCCTGCTGGGCACCGGGACCGGGGAGTGGGCCCTCGACCCGGAGCTGGCGCTGCTCGCCGACGCCCAGGTGGAGGACGACGCCCGGCGCGCCGACCTCGCCCGGCGCCGCGGCTTCGGCGACGCCGACCGCGTGCTCGCGGCCATCGACGTGCTGGCGCGGCGCCGCACCCCCTTCTCGCCCACCGGCGACCCGGTCCAGGCGGTGGCGCTGCTCGCCGAGGTGCTGGCCACGCCCGACCCGGACCAGTCGCTCTCGCACCTCGCCGACTTCGCCGCCGCCCTGCACAGCCCGGAGCCCTACTTCCGGATGCTCCAGGACCACCGGCGCGCCACCCGGCTGCTGCTCTCCCTCTTCGGCACCTCCGACTTCCTCTCCAAGCGCTTCCTGCGCCACCCCGAGCTCATCGACGCCCTGCTGCGGGACGACCAGGTGGCCCTGGAGAAGGACGCCGCCCGCCTCGAGGCGGAGCTGGGGGAGCGGCTGGGGACGATCCCGGCCGGCCTCCACCCCGACGACGCCCTGGAGCGGAAGCTCGCCGAGCTGCGCCGCTTCAAGAACGAGGAGGTGCTGCGGGTGGCGGTGCACGACATCGCCGGCTCGCTGCCCCTCGCCAGCGTCGCCGCCCAGCTCTCCGACCTCGCCGAGGTGCTGGTGCGCGCCGCCCTGGCGGTGGCCGAGGAGGAGGCGGCGGCCAAGGGGCGCTCGCCCCCCTCCCGGCTCTGCGTGGTGGCCATGGGCAAGCTGGGCGGGCGCGAGCTGGGCTACCACTCCGACCTGGACCTGATCTTCCTGTACCGTTCGAACCGGGGGGATGAAGCCCCCCCGGACCCCCCGCTCGCTCCGGGGCAGGCTCCTTCGCCTGCCCCCGCGCTCGCCGGAACCGCCGGGGATCCGCGCTACGCCCGCCTCGCCCAGCGCTTCCTCTCCTTCCTCCAGGTGCCGCTGCGCGAGGGGGTCCTCTACAAGTGCGACACCCGGCTGCGCCCCAGCGGCAACCAGGGGGCGCTGGTCTCCTCGGCCGAGGGCTTCACCCGCTACCACCTGGGCGGCGCCGCGTCGCCCCAGGTGCAGAGCCAGCTCTGGGAGCGGCAGGCGCTGCTGCGGGCCCGCTGCGTGGCCGGCGACCGGGAGCTGTTCGAGGAGCTGCGCCGGGCGGTGCTCGAGCCGGTGCTCTTCGGCGCCACGCCCGACCGGGCGGCGATGGGGGCCGAGATCCGGCGGATGCGGGAGCGCATGGAGGCGGAGCTGGGCAAGGAGTCCACGCGGGGCAAGAACCCCAAGACCGGCCGGGGCGGCCTGGTGGACGTGGAGTTCGCCGCCCAGTACCTGCAGCTGGCCTTCGGGCACGACCACCCGGCCCTGCGCAGCCCCAACACCCCCACGGTCCTGGCGCGGGCGCGCGAGGCGGGGCTGCTGCGCGAGCCCCGGTTCCAGGCCCTCTCCCGCGGCTACGACTTCCTGCGCCGGCTGGAGCTGCGGCTGCGCATCGTCCACGACTACACCGTCGACCACCTCCCGCCGCCGGGGCGGCCGCTCGACCAGCTGGCGCGGCGGCTCGGCTACTACGGCACCGACCCGGCGTCGCGGCTGCTCGGCGACTACGGGCGGGTGACCGC
>JAJZTO010000299.1 GCA_021848865.1 Myxococcales bacterium | reverse complement strand
GCCCGGGTACCGGCCGCTCCGCCAGGTGGTGAGGATGTCGTCGGCGCCGGCGGTGGCGTAGAAGTAGCGCAGGAAGTGGTAGTCGGCCCAGAGCTTGGCGCGGGCCCAGTCGGTCTGCGGCCGCGAGAACTGGTACAGGTTGAAGGAGATCTTCAGCGAGTCGTCGAGCAGGTGCAGGTCGGCCCCGACGCCGCCGGAGCTCTCGATGATGCCCACCCGGAAGGTGGTCGGGCCGTAGCGCTTGGCGAACTCCAGCGAGAAGAAGAGCCGGTTGTCGTAGATCTGCCTGGTGGTCGTGGTGGTGGTGACCGGGCCGCTGTTCACCTGGGTGCTGTCGACCTCCACCGTCTGGGTGGAGCCGCCGCGCGGGTCGTTCACCAGCTCGAAGATGTAGTACTTGTCGGGGCGCGGCAGCAGGCGCAGGCCGAAGTAGGCCTTGGCGCCTCGCTGCGAGAGCAGCCACTCCGAGCGCAGGTCCACCTGGACCTGGAGCTTCACCAGCCGGTCCACGTAGTTCGAGAGGCCGTCGAGGGCGTTCCCGACCTTGTCGCCGAGCCGCTCGTCGGTGAGCAGCTTCCCGGCCACGCCCTTGCCCTCGGCGATGGCCGCGGTGGTCTTCTTCACGTCGTCCAGGCTGCGGTTCAGCTTCTCCAGCGCCGCCCGGGCGTCGGCCACCGCGCCCTTGAGCTCGCCCTTGTCCTGCAGGCTGGCCAGCACGTCGTTGAGCCGGGCGCTCGCCTCCTCCACGTTCTTGGCGATGGCGTGGTACCGCTCCTTGTCCCGGGAGGTGACGTCGGCCAGCGTCCCGGTGAGGGCCGCGGTGCTGTCGAGGATGGCGTGGACCTTCCCCTGGCTCTCGGCCACCGTCCGGTCGAGGTTGGCGGTGATGCGGGCCAGGTTCTCGATGATGTCCCGGATCGACCCCTTCTCGCCGCGCATGGTGCTCGCCAGCTCCCCGGTGACCGACGAGATGTCGTTGGAGATCTTCTCCAGGGAGCCCATGAGCTTGGCGACGCTCACCCCCTCCTCCACGCACTTCACCTCCCGCTGCTCCGGGGGGAGGTCGCGGAGCGAGGGGGCGCGCAGCGAGCCGGGGACGGCGTCGAGCAGGGCGTCGGGGAGCAGCGCCGAGGGGAAGCGCTTGGTGAGGCAGCCGTCGGCGCGGAAGTCGATGTCCTTGCGGACGCGGAGCTGCAGCCGCGCCCGCTGGCCCTGGAGCGAGATCTGCTCCACCTCGCCCACCTGGATGCCGGCGATCTGCACCCGGCTCTTCCAGGTCAGGCCGGTGGCGTCGCCGAAGAAGGCGAAGACCGTGTAGCTGTCGCGCTCGGAGTAGCCGCCCTTCTGGAAGAAGGTGAAGGCGACGACGAAGGCCACCGCGGCCGCGGCGGCGAGCAGGCCGACGGTGAACGCCTTGTTGAGCAGGGGCTTGGCCATCGAGCGCTACTGCTTTTCGAACCAGAGCGAGAGGAACTTCTTCACGTGCGGGTGCTGGCTCCGACGGACCTCCTCGGGTGTCCCCTGCGCGGCGATCTCGCCATCGTACAGGACCGCCAGCTTGTCGGCCACCTTGAAGGAGCTGGCGATGTCGTGGCTGATGACCATGCTGGTGACGCCCAGCCGCTGCTTGGCGCTCACGATCATGTCGTCGACGTACTCGGTGGTGATGGGATCGAGGCCCGTGGTCGGCTCGTCGTAGAGCACGATGGGCGGATCGTGGATCAGGGCGCGGGCCAGGGCCACCCGCTTCTGCATGCCCCCGGAGAGCTCCGGCGGGTAGAGCGGCAGGACGCTCTCGGCCAGGTCCACCACCTGGAGCTTCTCGACGACGCGCCGGCGCAGCTCCTTCCCGGAGATGCTCCGGTCCTTCTCGTGCAGCGGGAAGGCGACGTTGTCCAGCACCGTCATCGAGTCGAAGAGCGCCGACTTCTGGAAGACCATGCCGAACATGCGCCGGGCCTCGGTGAGCTCCGGCCCCTCGAGCTTCGGGATCTCGACGTCGTTCACGAACACCGTCCCGCGGTCGGGCTTGAGGAGGCCGATGACGTGCTTCATCAGCACCGTCTTGCCGGAGCCCGATCCGCCGAGGATCACGCAGGTGCTGCCCTTGTCCACCTCCAGGTCGATGCCGCGGAGCACCTGGTTGGCCCCGAAGGACTTGTGGAGGTCCACCACCCGGATCACGCGCGCCTCACTTGCCCGAGCCCACCGTCACCAGCACGAAGCCGACGTCCACGAGCAGGATGGCGATGGAGCTGGCCACCACCGCCCGGGTGGTGCTCTCGCCGACTCCCTTGGAGCCGCCGCTGGCCGAGTAGCCGCGCCAGCAGGTGATGAGGGCCACCACCGCGCCGAAGATCAGCGACTTGAAGATGCCGTGGAAGATGTCCTTCGGCTCCACCAGGGTCCGGGTGTGCTCCAGGAACGGCCCCTCCGGGATCCGGGCGACGTAGATGCCCATGAGGTAGGCGCCGGCGTAGCCGAGGGCGTCGAAGACCATCGTCAGCAGCGGGAACATCGCCAGCGCGGCGACGACCCGCGGGACCACCAGGTACTGCACCGGGTTCACCGCCATGGTCTCCATGGCGTCGATCTGCTCGGTGACCCGCATGGTGCCGAGCTCGGTGGAGATGGCGCTCCCGGAGCGGCCGATGACGAAGAGCGCGGTGAGCACGGGCGCCAGCTCGCGGGCCAGGCTGATGGCCACCGAGCCGCCGACGTACCCCTCGGCGCCGAGCTGGCGCATGGCGTAGTTGGCCTGGAGCGCCAGCACCACCCCGGTGAAGAAGGAGGTGGTGGTCACGATGAAGACCGAGCCGACGCCGATGGCCGCCATCTGGACCAGGACCAGCTCGGGGCGGAAGGGAGGGCGCACCGCCCAGCGCAGCGTGTCCAGGGCGAAGAACAGCATCTCCCCGAAATCCTCGATGGCGTCGCGGATCCGCCTCACCGGCGGAAGGTCGCAGGGATGCCGCCGGGGGTCAAGGAACGCGCGCCCCGCGGCCCCGCCCCGCCCGGCCGGGGCCGGCCCGGCGCCGACGCGCGCTTTCCGGTATGATGCCGGACCCATGCTCAAGGCCGGCGGCGAGGTCGATTCGTTCTGCAGCAAGTGCAACCTGATCCTGGCGCACACCATCCACGCGATGGTGGGCCCCCGCCCGGCCCGGGTGGAGTGCAACACCTGCCACGCCGTCCACGCCTGGCGACCGCCCGAGAAGGGCGCGCCCAAGGCCCGGAAGAAGGCGGCCGGGGCGCGCGACCGCAAGGCGCCGCCGGTCACCTTCGACGACATGCTCCGGGGCAAGGCGGTGGCCCTGGCGGTGAAGTACGACCCGCGCTCCACCTTCGCCCTCGACCAGGTGATCGAGCACCCGACCTTCGGGCTGGGCTTCATCTCCGACGTGAAGGGCGGCGGCAAGGTCGAGGTCACCTTCCGCACCGACGTGAAGATCCTGGTGCACGCGCGCCACTAGCGCGTCACCCTCCCCGCGCCCAGTCCAGCAGCCTCCGGAGGTCGTCCGGCAGCGGCGCCTCCAGCCGCAGCCGCGCGCCGGTGGCGGGGTGGGCCAGCTCCAGCGCCGCGGCGTGGAGCGGCGTCCGGTCGAGCAGCGTCGCCCCGCCCTCCTCCCGGAGCGGCTGGCGCGGCCCGTAGTCGGGGTCGAGGCACAGCGGCGCGCCGGCGTGGGCCAGGTGGACCCGGATCTGGTGGGTCCGGCCGGTCTCGGGCGAGGCCTCGACCAGCGCCGTGACCTCGGCCCGGGCGAAGCGCTCCCGCACCCGGAACGCCGTGGCCGCCTCCTTGGCGCGCGGGTCGCCCGGCCGGGCCAGGCGCATCCGCCCCTTCCGCGCCGGCGCCAGCGGCGCGTCGATCCGCAGGGTGTCGGGGATCAGGCCCCGGACGAAGGCGAGGTAGAGCTTGCCGACCTCGCGCCGGTCGAACGCCAGGTTCACGGCGCGGTGGGCCTCGGCGCTGCGGGCGAAGAGGAGCACGCCGCTGGTGCCGCGGTCGAGCCGGTGGACCACCCAGAGGCGCCCGAAGCCCTCCTCCAGCTCGGCCTGGACGGTC
>JAJZTO010000006.1 GCA_021848865.1 Myxococcales bacterium | reverse complement strand
TTCCGATCTTGGGCCTCCTCTACGCGTTCGAGCCGCAGATCGCCGGCGACCTGCGCCGCGGGAGCCTGCGGCTCGTCCTCGAGCCGTACGCGGCGGCCGTCCCGGGCTTCTTCCTGTACTTCCCGAGCCGGGCCCAGGTGTCGCCCGCGTTCCGGGCGTTCGTGGACGTCGCCCGCGAGCTGGCCGCGCCGGCGAAGGGGCGCGGGAGCTGATCGCGCGGAGCGCACCTGCCCGGCCTTCCCGTCGTGAAGATTTCCCGCACGGCCCATGCGCCTTCCGGCCGTTTCCAGCGCCTGCGCGGGCGGGTAGGTTCCCCGGCACCCGAATCAACGCGGTCGCTCCGGAGAGCGCCCGCACCTCGCAGGGAGCCCCCATGTACCAGGCCAAGGCCTATTCCGTCGCCAGCGCGACCGCGCCCTTCACCCGCACCACCATCGAGCGGCGGGACCCCGGCCCGCAGGACGTCCAGATCGAGATCCTCTTCTGCGGCGTCTGCCACTCCGATCTCCACCAGGCCCGCAACGAGTGGAGCGGCATGCCCACCGTCTACCCGTGCGTGCCGGGCCACGAGATCGTCGGCCGCGTCACCAGGGTCGGCGCCGCGGTCACGAAGTTCGCGCCGGGCGACCGGGTCGGCGTCGGGTGCCTGGTGGACTCGGACGGCACCTGCCCCCAGTGCCAGGCGCACTTCGAGCAGTTCTGCCCGGGCGCGGTCTTCACCTACAACTCGCCCGACCGCCACACCGGCAAGGTCACCTACGGCGGCTACTCCGACAGCGTGGTGGTCGACGAACGCTTCGTCCTGCGCGTCCCCGAAAACCTCGACCTCGCCGGCGCCGCGCCCCTGCTCTGCGCCGGCATCACCACCTGGTCGCCCATGCGCCGCCAGGGCGTCGGCCAGGGCCAGAAGGTCGGCGTGGTCGGGCTGGGCGGGCTCGGCCACATGGGCGTGAAGTTCGCCCGGGCGCTCGGCGCCCGGGTGGTGGTCTTCACCACCACCGCCGGCAAGCAGGCCGACGCGCTCCGGCTCGGCGCCCACGAGGTGGTCCTCTCCCGCGACGCCGGCGAGCTGGCGAAGCAGGCCGGCAGCTTCGACTTCATCCTCGACACGGTCTCGGCCCGGCACGACCTCGGCGCCTACCTCCAGCTGCTCCGCCGCGGCGGCAACCTCACCCTGGTGGGCGCGCCGGACGAGCCGCACGCGGTCCCGGCCTTCGGCCTCATCTTCGGGAACAGGAGCCTCTCCGGCTCGCTCATCGGCGGCATCCGGGAGACCCAGGAGATGCTCGACTTCTGCGGCGAGCACGGCATCACCTCCGACGTCGAGGTGATCCCCGTCCAGCAGATCGACCAGGCCTACCAGCGGCTGCTCCGGCAGGACGTGAAGTACCGCTTCTCCATCGACATGGCGTCGCTGAGGGCCGGGTGACGCCGGCGGCGGCCTCCCGGGCAGAAAGGACGTGGCACTCGTGCTGAACAGGCGAAGACTCGGACAGGGGCTGGAGGTCTCGGCGCTCGGGCTGGGGTGCATGGCCATGAGCTCCGGGTACGGCCCACCGGCGGACCGGAAGGAGATGATCTCCCTGATCCGGTCCGCCGTGGAGCGCGGCGTCACCTTCTTCGACACCGCCGAGGCGTACGGCCCGTTCCGGAACGAGGAGCTGGTGGGCGAGGCGCTGGCGCCCGTTCGCGATCGCGTGGTGATCGCCACCAAGTTCGGGTTCCGGATCGACGCGGGCGGGCTGCGCCTCGACGGGCTCGACAGCCGGCCGGCGCACGTCCGGGAGGTCGCCGAGGCGGCGCTCCGCCGCCTCCGGGTGGACGCCATCGATCTCCTCTACCAGCACCGGGTCGATCCCGAGGTCCCCATCGAGGACGTGGCCGGCGCCGTGAAGGAGCTGATCCGGGAGGGGAAGGTCAGGCACTTCGGCCTCTCCGAGGCCGCCGCGCGGACGGTCCGCCGGGCGCACGCCGTCCAGCCCGTCACGGCGGTGCAGAGCGAGTACTCGCTCTGGTGGAGGGAGCCCGAGGCCGAGCTGCTGCCGACCCTCGAGGAGCTCGGGATCGGCTTCGTGCCCTTCAGCCCCCTGGGCGCGGGCTTCCTCACGGGAAAGCTCGACGAGCACACCAAGTTCGACAGCACCGACTTCCGCAACGTCGTACCCCGCTTCACCCCCGAGGCGCGCCAGGCCAACCGGGCCTTCGTGGACCTGCTGGGCCGGTTCGCCGAGGGGAAGGGAGCGACGCCCGCCCAGATCGCGCTCGCGTGGCTGCTCGCCCAGCGGCCGTGGATCGTCCCGATCCCCGGCACCCGCAGGCTGGACCGGCTCGACGAGAACCTCGGGGCCGCGGCGGTCGTGCTGGCGCCGGCGGAGCTTCGCGAGATCGGGGACGCCGCGTCGAAGCTCGCCGTCACCGGAGCCCGGCTGCCCGAGGGCGCGCTGAAGCTGACGGGGCGCTAGGCCGCCCCCTCAGAACCGGACGGCGAAGCACTTCTCGACGGCGCCGACCTCGGTGAACCGCGCGCCCTCGGCCCGCACCTCGGCGAGGCGCTCCAGGGGCAGGCCCGCGTACCGGGCGCGCACCTCGGATTCCGGCACCGAGAACGGAGGACCGCTCATCCCGTCCTGCGGGTACTCCATCGTGACGACGAGCCCTGGCGCGCCCGCGGGCATCAGCGTGCGCAGGTGCTCCACGTACGCGCTTCGCATCGCCGGAGGCAGCGCGACGAGCGCCGCGCGGTCGTACAGCGCGTCGACGGGGCCGAGGAGCTCGCGCGTGGTCGCGAAGAAGTCGCCGACGAGCACCGTGACGTTCTCGGCGGTGTAGCGGCCGAAGGGCCCCACCCTCGTGATGGTCGGAGTGGCCTGGTGCTCCCCGAAGAAGGCTCGCACCGCCGACTCCACCAGCTCCACGCCGACCACCTGGTGGCCCTGCGCCGCCAGGGAGGCGAGATCCTCGGACTTGCCGCAGAGCGGGACCAGCACGCGCCTCCCCGTCCCCAGCCGGGCGGCGTGATTCATCAGGTGGGCGTTGGGGGTCCCTTCGTGAAAGCCGATGTTCCCTGCGGCCCACCGCGAATGCCAGAAGCCCGCGTCCATGCCCATGCGTAGTTCCGGGGGGCCGCTGGCGCGACGGGATTCGGGGTTCCGCGAGCGGGTGGGCGGCGCTCTTTTCGGCGGAGAAGACCACCGTCACCGTCATTGGCCCCGGGGGCGCCCGAAGCCCCGGCGCCCCGAGGGAGGGCTCGCGATGAGACCGGAGGGGGCCTGGCGGCGGCCCTTTTCGTGCCCAGCCTGCGCCTGCAATGGACGCCTCCCCCGGGTCACTGGCATCCGGGCATCCCCCAGGAGTCCCCACGCTGAGCGCACTGGCGCTCTCCGCCTCGCCGCTCGCCGCGACGTCCCTGGCGGACCGTTGCCACGATCGGATAGCCTTGAGCCGCCTCTCGGGGGGGTCCGCGTGCTCCAAGGCGCCGGCGATGGCGGTCCAGCGACGGGCGTGAAGCCCGGTGCGCTGACGGATCTGCTCCGGGAGGTCGCGGCCGTTCCCGAGAACCTCGAGTCGAAGCAGGCCTCGCTGCCCCCCGGGACGGCGATCGGGCGCTTCGACATCGCGCGCGAGCTGGGGCGGGGCGGCTTCGGCACGGTCTACGAGGCCCGGGACCGGGACCTCGGGCGGCAGGTGGCGCTGAAGATCGTCCGGCCGGGCCAGGTCCCGGAGGAGGAGGGCAAGCTCTCGCGCGAGGCCGAGGCCATCGCGCGCCTGGCCCACCCCAACCTGATCACGCTCTTCGACGTAGGCCGGAGCGAGCACGGGCCGTTCCTCGTGTTCGAGCTGCTTCGCGGGAAGACGCTCGACCTCCTGATCCGGGAGGGTCCGCTTCCGGTCCAGGAGGCGGTGCGCATCGCGACGGAGGTCGCCCGCGGGCTCGCCCACGCCCACGCGGAAGGGGTCGTCCACCGGGATCTCAAGCCCTCCAACGTGTTCGTCACAAACGGCGGGCAGGTGAAGCTCCTCGACTTCGGGATGGCCCACGCCTTCGGGCGCAGGCGGCTGTCCGGCGGGACGCCCGCCTACATGGCGCCGGAGCAATGGGAGGACGCGCCTGAGGACGAGCGGACGGACGTCTTCGCGCTGGGGGTGATGCTCCACCGGATGCTGTCCGGCGAGGATCCGTTCCCGAAGGGGCGGGGGCGCTGGTCGGCGGAGGGCGCGGCCGTCCCCAGGCTCGAGGTGCCCGGGGCGCCAGGGCTCGCCGTGCTGGTCGAGCAAATGCTCGACCGGACGCCGACCGGCCGGCCCCGGGACGGCGCGGCGACGCTGGCGGCGCTCGCGCCCATCGACGACGCACTGCGCGCCAGGTCGGCGGACGGCGCGCCGCCGGTGCTCGCCACGAGGCGGAGGGCGAGCTTCGGAAGGTTGCTCGCCGGGGTGAGGCGGCGCAGCGCCGTCCGGGTGACGATCCGGTACGCGGTCTTCTCCCTCGCGGTGCTCGCCGGCGCGGCCGCCGGCGTGGGCGCCTGGCAGGCCTGGCAGCGAGCCGTCGAGGGTCGCTCCTCTCCCCCGGCGACGAGCGCCGTACCCTCCATCGCCGTGCTGGCGTTCCAGGACCTCTCCCCGGATCACGACCAGGAGTACCTCTCCGACGGCATGGCCCAGGAGATCCTCTCGGTGCTCTCCAGCGTGAGGGGGCTCCGGGTGCCCGGGCGAGTCTCCTCCTTCTACTTCAAGGGGAAGGACGTCGAGCCCGCGGAGATCGCCCGGAAGCTCCGCGTCGCCCACCTGCTCGAAGGCAGCGTCCGGCGCTCTGGGAACAAGCTGCGGATCTCGGCCGAGGTGGTGAGGGCCAGCGATGGCGAGCGGATCTGGGGCCAGACGTTCGACCGGGACCTCACCGACATCTTCGCCGTCCAGGACGAGATCGCGCGCTCCGTGGTCCGGGAGCTGGCGCCGATGCTGCTCGCCCGGACTCCCCCTCCGGCCGTCGCGGCCGCCCCCGATCCGGAGGCCTACAGGCTCTACCTCCTCGGGCTGTCCCTCTTCGCCCGGAATTCCCCCCGGCGGGCCCTGGATGCGCTGCAGCGCTCCACCGCCCTCGATCCCCGCTTCGCACCGGCGCAGGCCACCCTGGCCGCCGCGGCCAGCTTCGCGCAAGCGGGCACGCGGGGAGAGGAGTTCCGGCAGCTAGGGAGGACCGGGCGGGAAGCCGCCGAGCGGGCCGTGGTGCTCGACCCGTCACATCCGCTGGGATACGTGTCCCGCGCCTGGTACCGGATGCGCCAGGACTGGGACTGGAAGGGGGCGTCCGACGACGTCGACCGGGCGATGGCCATCGATCCGGCGAACGAGTGGGTCCTGAACATCCGGTCCATCCTGCTTCGGACGCTCGGCCGGAAGCGGGAGAGCGTGGAGGTGATGCGGCGAGCCGTGGACCTGGATCCGCTCAACGTCGTCACCACGATCAACCTCGCCGCCCTCCTCGTCGAGGATGGGCAGATCGCCGAGGCGCGTGAGCTGGCCCGGCGCTCGCTCGAAACCGCGCCGGGCAACACGGCCGCCGCGCGAGCCCTTGGATACGCGGCGCTCCTCGAGGGCCAGGCCGAGGAGGCGCTGGCGGAGTTCGAGCAGGTGAGCGGACCGTTCGGGATCGCCGGGATCGTGGCCGCGCTCCACTCCCTGAGTCGG
Source organism: Myxococcales bacterium (assembly GCA_021848865.1). Taxonomy (GTDB): domain Bacteria; phylum Myxococcota; class Myxococcia; order Myxococcales; family Anaeromyxobacteraceae; genus JACRMN01. The sequence goes on along the minus strand of JAJZTO010000006.1, from coordinate 15,521 downwards.
GAACGGGAGTCGAAGGACGCCCTGATCCGGATGGAGCGGGAGCATCCCGACGCCCGGTTCTTCATCGCCGGCGCCCGCGCCTGGCGAGGCGACGTCGACGGGGCGTTCGCGGCGCTCGACCGCGCCGTCGAGGGGCGCGACCCAGCCCTGCAGACCATCAACTCCTTCCCGCTCCTTCTCCCGCTCCACGGCGACCCGCGCTGGAAGGAGCTCCTCCGGAAGATGAACCTGCCGGTGCCGTGAGCCCTTCGGGGGAGGCAATCGTCAGCCTCGGATAGGACCAGTTCCCGGGGAAGGGTCACCCCGTGCGGCCGCCCCGTCACCGGCACCACGGCCCCGGGGGGACCCGGCGCCCGGACGTCCCCCGTCTACGCGCCGCCCGCGAGCGACGCCGGTTCAATGCCCTGCGGCGTGCACACGTGGCCGATGCGATCGGCCACGATGGCGAACATCCGGGTCCGTCCGGAGATCTCCGGCATCGCGGGCCACGTCAGGGCTGGGTGTAGACGGTCTTCACCACGGTGAAGAACTCGCGTGCGTAGGCACCCTGCTCGCGGGGGCCGAAGTTCGACCCCTTGCGGCCGCCGAAGGGCACATGGAAGTCCACGCCGGCGGTGGGCAGGTTCACCATGACCATGCCGGCCGCACTGCGGCGGCGGAAGTCGTGGGCCAGCTTCAGCGAGGTGGTGACGATCCCAGCGCTCAAGCCGAAGACAGTGTCGTTGGCGACCGCCACCGCCTCCTCGTACCCCTTCACCCGAATGACCGACGCCACCGGCCCGAAGACCTCCTCACGGTTGATGCGCATCTGGTTGGTGGTCCCGGTGATCAGCGCCGGCGTCAGATAGTGGCCGGGGCTGTCGCGCTTCACGACCTCGCCGCCCACCACCTCGCCCCCCTCCCGGCGGGCGACCTCGAGGTACTCCAGGTCCTGGTCCAGCTGCGCTTGGCTCACCACCGGCCCGATGTCGGTCCCCGGCTTCAGCGCGTCGTCCACGCGCAGCGCCTTCATCTTCTCGGCGACCGCCTTCACGAACCGGTCGTGGATCCCCTCGGCCACCACCAGGCGGCTGGAGGCGGTGCAGCGCTGCCCGGTGGAGTAGAAGGCCCCCTGGACGGCGCAGTGCACCGCGACGTCGAGGCTGGCGTCGTCCATCACCACCAGCGGGTTCTTGCCGCCCATCTCGAGCTGCACGCGGGTGCCGTGGCTCGCCGCCTTGAGCAGCAGCGCGTTGCCCACCTCGACGGAGCCGGTGAAGGTGATGGCGTTCACGTCGTGCGACTGGGCAATGGCCTCGCCCACCGCCGAGCCGGGCCCCATCACCAGGTTGAAGACGCCGGCCGGAGTGCCGGCGCGGGCGATGACGTCGGCCAGCGCCCAGCCGCAGCCCGGGACCAGATCGGCCGGCTTGAAGACCACGGTGTTGCCGCAGGCCAGCGCCGGCGCGATCTTCCAGGCCGGGATGGCGATGGGGAAGTTCCAGGGGGTGATGATCCCCACCACGCCCACCGGCTCGCGCAGGATGTCCACCTCCACGCCCTCGCGAACCGAGGGCAGGTGTTCTCCGCCGATCCGCAGCGCCTCGCCGGCGAAGAACTTGAAGATCCGCCCGGCGCGCGCGGTCTCGCCCACGGCCTCGGGCAGGGTCTTCCCCTCTTCGCGCGCCAGCAGCCGCCCCAGTTCGTCCTTGCGGGCCAGGATCTCGGTGCCGATGCGGTCCAGGATGTCGGACCGGTCCTGCGGGCTCTTTGCCGCCCAGGCCGGCGCGGCAGCGCGGGCCGCGGCGATGGCGCGGTCGGCCGCCACCCGGTCGGCCCGGGCGTACTCGCCCACCACATCCCGGGTGTCCGAGGGGTTCACGTCGCGGTTCACCGAGTTCCCCTCGACCCACGCCCCGCCGATGTAGTTCGCCCGCACGGCCATCGCCTCTCTCCTGCCCCGGTCCGGGGCGCTAAGTGCACAGGTACCTGTGGTTGCCGAAGTCTCGATCCAATCCGACCGCACTCGTGCTTTATCGAAGCCATCCGGGCCAAAGGCATGAAGGCGGTGATCGCGGCGAGCACGACGCACCCGGGCCGACCCTGGCTCGATCGGAAGATCTACGCCCTTCGCTACAGGATCGAATGCCGCTTCCATGCCTCAAACGATGCCGCGTCGTTGCCACTTTCAGTGAAGTGACCGCCACCAGCTGCCTCGCCGTCGTCCATGTCGCCTGCCTGCTGGCGTGGCGCAAAGAGGGGCACCCCGAGCGGCCGACCGCCTACACGCTGAGGTAGCTCCGCCGCACCTCCTCGTCGGCGACCAGGTCCTCCAGCGTCCCGCTGTAGCGGATGTGCCCCTTCTCCAGGACGTAGGCCCGGTCGCTCACCAGCTCGGCAAAGTGGAGGTTCTGCTCAGAGAGCAAGATGGAGACGCCCTGGCCCTTCAGCTCCTGGATCATCCGGGCCATCTGTTCCACCACCACCGGGGCCACGCCCTCGGAGGGCTCGTCGAGCAGGACGAGCCGCGGGTTGCCCATGAGCGTGCGGGCAACGGTGAGCATCTGCTGCTCGCCGCCGCTCATCCGTCCGGCGGAGCGGGCGCGGGCCTCGCGCAGGTTGGGGAAGAGGTCGAGCAGCTTCTCGACGGTCCAGGCAGCCAGGCCAGAGCGCGGCGGCTGGCGCCCCACCTCCAGGTTCTCCTCCACGGTCAGATCGGTGAAGATGCGCCGGTCCTCCGGCACGTACCCCAGACCGGCGCGGCTCACCTGGTACGGCTCCAGGCGGCTCACGTCCCGGCCGCGGAAGGCGACGCGGCCGCTCCGCCCCGGGAGGAGGCCCATGATCGCCTTGAGGGTCGTCGACTTGCCGGCACCGTTGCGCCCCATGAGTGCCACTACCTCGCCGCGGCGCACCTCCAGCGACACGTCGAAGAGGATGTGGGCCCGGCCGTAGAAGGCGTCGAGCCCGTCCACCTGCAGCAGGGGCTCGCTCACCGCGCGCCCTCCTGGCCGACCGCGGCCGCCGGCCGCGCCCGCTCGAAGGTCTTGCCCGACCCGAAGTAGACCTCCTGCACCCGGGCGTCGCGCCGGATGGCCTGCGGATCGCCCTGGGCGATGAGCTCCCCGCGCGCCAGCACCACCAGCCGGTCGGCGTAGGCGAACACCACGTCCATGCTGTGCTCGGTGAAGAGCACCGAGAGCCCGCGCTCCCCCACCAGTCTCCGGGTCAGGGCCATGAGCTCGCGCCGCTCGTTCGGCGCCATCCCGGCGGTGGGCTCGTCCATCAGCAGCAGCCGCGGCCCGTGAGCCAGCGCCATCGCCAGCTCGACGCGCTTCACGTCGCCGTAGGCCAGGACGCTGCACGGGCGGTCGGCCTGCCCCTGCACCCCCACGTCCTCCAGCAGGGCCCAGGCTTCCTCCCGGTGCAGCCGGGCCGCGGCACGCCACAGGTGGTACAGCCGGGGAGCGCGCGACAGCAGGGCCATCTGCACGTTCTCGATCACCGTCATCGAGGAAAAGGTGGCGGCGATCTGGAAGGTGCGCCCCACGCCCAGCCGCCAGATCTCGCGCGGCTTGCGCCCCACCAGCTCGCTTCCGGCCAGCCGGATGCTACCGGCGTCCGGCCGGAGTTGGCCGTTCACCATGTTGAAGAGCGTTGACTTCCCCGCGCCGTTGGGGCCGATGAGGGCCAGCAACTCCCCGGCGCCCAGGGTGAAGCTGACGTCGCGGACGGCGCGGACGCCGCCGAACGACCGCGAGACCCGATCTACCTCCAGCAGCGCGCCGGCCATCAGGTCCCCTCCTCGGGCACAATCCGCTGGCGCACCCAGCCCGCGATCCCCTGGGGAAAGAGCACCACCAGCGCCAGGATGATGAGCCCCAGCATGGCCCGCCAGTACTCGGTGTTCCGAGCGATCGTGTCCTGGAGCCAGGTGTAGACAACGCTACCGACGAGCGGGCCACTCAGCGTCTGGATGCCGCCCAGCAGCACCATCACCAGCCCGTCGATCGACCGGCCCACGCCCAGGCCCTCGGGTGAGATGCTGCCCTTGGAGAAGACGTAGAGTGCGCCGGCCACCCCGCCCATCATGCCGGCCACCACGAAGGCGGCCCACTGAACCCGCTTCACGTCGATGCCGATGGCGTCGGCCCGCAGAGGCGAGTCGCGCCCCGCCCGCAGGGCGTAGCCGAAGGGGGAGAAGAGCAGGCGCCGCAGCAGCAGCACGCCGACCACGCAGACCACCAGCGCCAGGTAGTAATAGGCGGTCTTGCTTGCGAAAAAGGGGGACGGCCAAACGCCCACCAGCCCGTTGCTGCCGCCGGTTAGCCCGTCCCACTGGTAGGCCAGCGCCCAGACGATCTGGGCGAAGGCCAGCGTCAGCATCGCCAGGTACACGCCGGAGAGCCGCACGCAGAACCAGCCGAAGACGAGCGCCCCAAGGCCGGCGGCGACGGGCGCCAGCAGCATGGCCGCCCCCATGGGCAGGGCAAGCAACTTCACGCCAAGCGCCGCGCAGTAGGCACCCAGGCCGAAGTAGGCGGCGTGACCGAAGGAGTGCATCGCCCCCGGGCCCATGACGAAGTGCAGGCTGACCGCAAACAGCGCCGCCACCAGCATGTCCACCGCCAGCACCTGCACGTACGGGTACTCGCGCCCCAGGATGGGGAAGATCAGCAGGACGAGGAGCGCAGACCATCCCAGCCGCTTCAGCCAGGGGTCGGCCGGGCGTAGCGGCGGCTCGATCTCCGCCGCGTTGCGCGCCGGCGCCTGGGCTCGGCCCAGCAGGCCCCAGGGGCGGGCCACCAGCACTGCCGCCATCACCAGGAACTCCACGACCAGGGTGAGGCGGGAGAGCGAGAAGGTGGTGCCCAGCAGCGTCACGTCGCCGATGCCGATGCAGAGCGCCTTGATCTCGGAGATGAGCAGCGCGGCGAGGTAGGCGCCGGGGATGCTTCCCAGGCCGCCCACCACCACCACCACGAAGGCGTCGCCGATGGCACTGAAGTCGAGCCCGAGGTTCGCTGGCTCCACCGGGAGTTGCAGCGCCCCGCCCAGGCCGGCGATGCTCGCCCCTAGCGCGAAGACCGCGGTGAAAAGCCAGGCCTCGTTCACGCCCAGCGCACCCACCATCTCGCGGTCCTCGGTGGCCGCCCGCACCAGCGTGCCGAAGCGGCTGCGTTTGAGGAGAAGCCAAAGCAGCCCCAGCACCGCGGGGCCCACCGCGATGAGGAAGAGTGAGTAGCTGGGGAAGCGGTGGCCCAGCAGGCCCACCGATCCGCCCAGGCCGGGGGCGCGCGGGCCCAGCAGGTCCTCCGGGCCCCAGACGTAGAGCGCCGCGTCCTTGAAGATCAGCACCAGCGCGAAGGTGGCCAGAAGCTGGAAGAGGACCGGCGCGTGGTAGATGCGCTGCAGGACCACCAGCTCGATGGCGGCGCCCAGCAGCCCGACCGCCAGCGCGGCCAGGGTGATCCCGCCCCAGAACCCTGCGGCGCTCCCGCCCCAGCGCGAGACCAGCGAATAGCTCAGGTAGATTCCCAGCATGTAGAGCGAGCCGTGGGCGAAATTCACGATCCGCGTCACGCCGAAGATGAGCGACAGCCCGGCGGCCACCAGGAAGAGCGTGGAGGCGCCGGCGAGGCCGTTCAGCAGCTGGACCAGGACGCTTTGGAGGCCCATGTGCCGCTACCGGAGCCCGTCCTGCCCCTTGATCTCGCCCTTCTGCAGGCCGCCCACGCGCGGCAGCGGCCGGCCGGCGGTGGTGATGGCGACCGCCACCACGATCTCGCCGGCGCGGGGCGCGTCGGCGACGCGGGCCTCGATGGCGTCGAAGTGGCTGCGGACGAAGGCTGCGTCCTTGTGCCCCAGCGGCACGTCGATGGCGGTGCCCAGCGTGCCGCGCTTCTTGGCGGACGGCACCAGCGCCGCGCCCTTCTCCACCGCCTGGCGCAGCGTCGCGCCCAGCTTGGGGTGGAGGATGGCGGCGGCGTGCTCCCGCTCGCCGGCCTCGCCCACGATGGCGGCCTTGCCGTAGCTCTCGGCCTGGCCCGGCGCGATGCCCAGGGCGGCGACACAGCGCGAGCCCAGCAGGCCGCCCAACTCGGCGCCGATCTCGACGAGCTCGTCGAGCGTCTCGACGTAGCGGCCGGCGTAGGGGTTGGCGATGACCGCCATCGCCACCGCGCGACGGACCGGCGGCTCCACCCGCTGGCCCATCTCCACGAGAGTCTCGTCGACCTGCACTACCAGCTTGCGGATGTCGGCTTTCATGGCATTCACCTCAGTCCGTCGGTGCCCTTCACGTCTTCCTTGCGCAGCCCGCCCACCCGCGCATGCACCCGGGCGCCGGTCGTCATGGCCAGCACGAAGACGATCTCGTCGGCCGCCGGGGCGCCGGGGACGCGCACCTCAACAGCGTCGAAGTGGCTGCGCACGTAACTGGCGTTGACATGGGTGATGGGCACGTCGAGCGCGGCGCCGGGCGGCCCCACCTTCTTGGTGGACGGCACGATGGCCCTGGCCCCGGCAGCCGCCTCCAGAAGCCGGCGCATGGCGTAGCCTCCGGGCACGTGCCAGATGGCGCCGTGCTCGATCTCACCGGCGGCGCCGACGATGGCCCCCTTGCCGTAGCCCTCGACCTGGCCCGGCGCCACGCCCAGGGCAGCGAGCAGCCGCCGGGCCAACTCCTCGCCGACCGGGTTCAGCGCCTCCATGAAGGGGACGAGGTCCGGCTCGTGGCGGCCGGCGTAGGGGTTGGCCAGCACCGCCGCCACCGCTCCGCGCAGCGCCGGGGTCGCTGGCGGCGGGCCGAACTCGTGGCGGATGGTCTCCACCTGCGTGAGGATGCGCCGAATCTCGATCATGGTCTTTCCCTCCGGGCGAGCGCCTCGCCCTTGCCCCGCCCGGCGGCGGCCAACCCGGGCCTGCGGCCGGTGACGACGCGGCAGCGCCCCTGCAGCACCAGCACCGCGCCCCACAGAAGCCCGCCCCGACGCAGGCGCCGCGCCTCCGCCGCCCCGGCGTCGAGTGCGGCCTCGACCAGCGCAGGCTCCAGGAGCGGCACGTCCACCGTCACCAGCCGGTCGCCCAGGTCGCTGTCTGGGTCGAGCTCGCGGGCTGGCCGGCGCAGGACGCGGGGATCGGCCACGTCCAGGGCGTTGGCCACCACGGTGGCGGCGGCGTCGGCCGCGGCGGCGTCGGCACCCAGCACCGTGACGCTGTCGGCGATCCCCCGGCTGAAGCTGCGGCCGCGCCAGCCGCTGGTGGCGACGCCGCGCACCCGAGTATCGTGGTGCACGGCGAAGTCGCCGTCCAGGCGACCGAGCGCGCCCCAGCCCTCTCGCTCGATGCGCCCCAGGTCCGCGAAGAGTCCGACGCGATAACTGGCGCCGGTGCGGAGGTGCAGCGCGATGTCGCCACCGTCGTTCACGTGGGCGCGCTCCACCGCCGGCTCGTCGCGGTACGGCGCGATGAGCTCGTCGGCCACCGCGCCGGCCACCGCCGCCATGGGGGTGATGAACTGCCCGCGGTGCGGCCAGACGGCGGCGAGCATGCGCCGGGCCACCGGCCCCTCCAGCGGGCCGCAGCGCGGGACCTCGGTGCGGAGCCGGGGGAGCTCCTCGACCAGGCGCGGGAGAATCGCCGGGAACCGCTCCCAAAGCGCCTCGTGAGCCCGCTCCACCGCCCGCGCCTCGCCGTCGGCGCCGACCACCAAGTCGATGGGACCGTGCTGCAGGTGCCAGCGCCCGTCGGCGAGGCGGGTGCGGGTGGCGTCGCTCACCGCGGGCGCTCCGGCAGGCGCAGCGGCCAGGGGTCGAGCCCGTCCCAGTCGAGGAGCCGGTGGCGCTCCCGGTCGATGACGTCGCGGACAGTGCGCACCCGGTCCATGTATCCGCCGAGCGCGGCGTAGTCCCCGAGCCGCATGGTGAACTCGATGGGCGAGACCACGGCCGGCGTCGGCACCGCGCCGAAGGCGCCGTCGGGCATGCGGGTCACGTCCACCATCACGGTGATGCCGCCGCCCGGCCAGCGGTAGGTCGGCGCTCCCCCGCACGTCACGTTGACCAACAATTCCTGGATCGAGCGGGTGAGCCGTACCGGATTCTCGGTGACGCCGGCGCGCAGGCTGCCGCCGGCGCCCGCCAGGTAGAGAACGGTGCAGAGCGACGGCTCGCAGTTCTCGCCGATGCGCTCCACGACGCGCCGCACCGGCTCCGGCATCTCCGCCGGGCGCGGCTCCAGCCGGTCGTCGAGCACGAACCAGGCGGCGTCCTCGCCGGTGGTGGAGACCATGAGAAGGCGCAGGCCGGGCCGGGCAACCTTCGGGTCGAAGCCCTTCACCACCTTGAGTGGGTCGACGAGGTCGGTGCCGCCCCAGCCGGTGCCGGGGCTGGCGACGTGGAAGTAGCGTCCGGGCGTGGACTTGTGGCCGGCCACCTGCACTCCGGACGCGGCCATGTCGAGGTAGCGCCCCGCCTGGTGCTCGGTGAGCACGCCGGTGATGTGCTCGTCGACCACCACCACCTCGTCGACGTGCCCCAGCCACTGCTTGGCGAACATGCCGATCGTGGCCGACCCGCAGCCCACCCGCATGCGCCGCTCCTCGGCGCCGTTCACCACCGGCGGGCGGCCCGCCTCGACCACCACCTTGGCGCCGCCCTCGATGGATAGCTCGGCGGCGCGCTTGTTGCCCAGTTCCACCATGAGGTCCACCGTGTTGCGCCCCTGCTGGCGGCTGCCGCCGGTGATGTGGTGGACGCCGCCCAGCGAGAGCATCTGCGAGCCGTATTCGGCGGTGGTGACGTGCCCGACCGCCTCGCCCCTGTAGCGTACCGCTGCCCGCTCCGGCCCCAGGAAGCGGTCGGTGTCGATCTTCACCTTGAGGCTGCAATAGCTGAAGATCCCCTCGGTGACCACGGTCACCATGTCGACGCCCTCGTGCCGCGACGAGACGATGAAGGGGGCCGGCTTGAAATCGGGGTAGCTGGTGCCGGCGCCCACGCCGGTCACGAAGAGCGCCGACTCGGCCGCCGGGCGCTCTCGCCCCTCCGAGAAGGGGACCAACTCGCCGCCGGCCCGGGCCACCTTTCGGACTAGCACCAGAGGGTCGACGCGGGTCAGCACGCCGCCGAAGTTTCCCCAGCGATCGCAGGCCCCGGTGCGCCCCGGCGCGATCCGGCACAGGACGGGGCAGGCCTGGCAGACGACGCGCTCCTCGGCCGCCGGCGGGCCGGAGGCGGGAGCGGGGGGCGTCGGGCTGCGGTCTTCCACGGGGTGCTCTCCGTTCGTCGGCTTCCGGCGGCGCTGCGAATGGAGTGTTCACTCCATAGATTAGGTAGGCGCTTTACAAAAGTCAAACGTCGTGATTCCATCGAGTCTCGCATGCCCGCTCAGCCGCCACGCCGCCGCAAGTCCGCAGCCGAGCGCGGAGCCCCGACGCGCAGCCGCCGGAACCGCCGCAGCCCCGAGGCGATGCAGGGGCGGATCCTGGCTGCCGCCATGCGCGAGTTCTCCGAGCATGGCTTCTCGGGCGGCCGCGTCGACCGCATCAGCCGGCAGGCCCACACCGTCGACCGGATGCTCTACTACTACTTCGGCAACAAGGACCGCCTCTTCCGGACCGTGTTGGAGCAGGCCTACGACCGGATGATCCAGGCGCAGCAGGACTTCCAGGTGGACGCCGAGGATCCGGTGGAAGGGATGCGGCGGCTGGTGGCCCACTCCTGGCACCACTACCTGGAGCACCCGGAGCTGGTGCGGCTGGTGATGACCGAGAACCTGCACCGCGGGCGGCACATCCGCACCTCCGCCCGCATCCGCAGGCTCTCGCTGCCGCTCATCGACAAGATCGCCGCCCTGCTCCGGGCCGGGCAGGCCCGGGGCCTCTTCCGCCGCGACGTGGAGCCGGTCGAGGTGCTGCTCACCGTCATGGCGCTGGGCTTCTTCTACATGACCAACCGCTACACGCTCTCGGCCTGGCTGGGCGTGGACCTGATGGAGGAGCCGCGCCCCACGCGCTGGCTGGAGCACGGCACGCGGGTGGTGCTCGACTACCTGGGCCACCCCCGCGCGGTACGCGCCGGCCGGGGGCTGGCGGCGGCGCCGGCATAGGCGCGGGACCGGGAGGAGGATCGCATGGCCGAGGCGGCAACGGCGGGGAAGTCGGGCAAGGTCGTCATCCGCAACGTTGGGCTCCTGCTCTCGGGCGACCTGGCGCGTCCCGTCCTCGACGCCGACACCGTGGTGGTCGAGGACGGGATCATCCGGGCGGTGGGATGGGAGAAGGACCTCGACACCGGCGCGGCACGGCTGGTGGTGGACGCCCGCGGCACCTGTCTGGCGCCGGGCCTCATCGACAGCCACGCCCATCCGGTCTTCGGGGACTGGACGCCGCGCCAGAGCCAGCTCGGCTGGATCGACTCGACGCTCCACGGCGGCGTCACCACCCTGGTCTCGGCGGGCGAGGTCCACCTCCCGGGCCGGCCCAAGGACATCGTCGGCCTGAAGGCGCTGGCCATCACCGCACAGCGCGCCTTCCAGAACTTCCAGCCCGGGGGCGTGAAGGTGATGGCCGGCGCGCCCATCATCGAGCAGGGCATGGTGGAGGAGGATTTCGCCGAGTTGGCCCGCGCCGGCGTTCGGCTGCTGGGCGAGGTGGGGCTCGGCTCGGTGAAGGGTGGGCTCGAGGCGCGGCAGATGGTGGCCTGGGCTCGCAAGCACGGTATCCAGAGCACCATCCACACCGGCGGCCCCTCCATCCCCGGGTCGGGCCTCATCGGCAAGGACGTGGTGCTCGAGACCGACGCCGACGTCATCGGTCACATCAACGGCGGCCACACCGCCCTGCCCGAGCGCCACGTCCGGGAGCTGTGCGAGCGCTCCGCCCGCGCTATCGAGATCGTGCACAACGGCAACGAGCGGGTGGCGCTGGTGGCGGCCCGGGCCGCGATGGAGCTGCGCTGCGCCCACCGGGTGGTCCTGGGGACCGACAGCCCGGCCGGCTCCGGCGTCCAGCCGCTCGGCATCCTTCGGCTGGTGGCGCTGCTCTCGTCGCTGGGGGACGTGCCGGCGGAGATCGCCTTCTGCTTCGCCACTGGCAACACCGCCCGCCAGCGCGGCCTGCCCGGCGGGATCGTCGAGCCCGGGCGCAGCGCCGACTTCGTCTTCATGGACCGAGCCCAGCACACCGCCGGCCGCGACCTGCTGGAGAGTGTCCGGCTGGGCGACATTCCCGGCGTGGGCATGGTGATGACCGACGGCCTCATCCGCTGCGAGCGCAGCCGCAACACCCCGCCCGCCACCCAGGTGCCGGTGGTGGCGCCCGCCACCCATTGACGGAGGGACGCGAGCCCCATGACCGAGAGCTCGACCGCGCCCGTTCCCCTTCCGACCCGTGCCGCCGCCTACCACCGGCCGGCGCGGCTGGAGCAGGCGCTGGAGTTGCTCGCTGCCGGGCCGCGGACGGTGCTGGCCGGCGGGACCGACCTCTACCCCGCAGCCGCCGGCCGGCCCGTGCGGCTCGAGTTCCTCGACGTCACCGCCATCGAGGAGTTGCGCGGGATCCGGGTGGACGGCGACGCGGTGACGGTGGGCGCCACCACCACCTGGACCGAGCTGGCACGTGCGCCGCTGCCCCCCGCCTTCCGGGCTCTGCAGGCCGCGGCGCGGCAAGTCGGGGCCGTCCAGATCCAGAACGCCGGGACGGTCGCCGGGAACGTCTGCAACGCCTCGCCGGCCGCCGACGGCGTGCCGCCCATGCTGGTGCTGGACGCCGAGGTGGTGCTGCGCTCGGCCCGCGGCGAGCGCGTCCTGCCCCTCGCCGGCTTCCTGCTGGGAAATCGCCGGACGGCGCGCCAGGCCGACGAGTTGGTCACCGCGCTGCGCTTCCCGGCCTTGCCGGCCCGGACGCGCTCCGCCTTCCTCAAGCTCGGCCACCGCAGCTCGCTGGTCATCTCCATCGTCATGGTGGCGGCCGCGGTCGAGACCGGCGGCGACGGCGCCGTCCGGCGCGCCGCGGTGGCGGTGGGCGCTTGCTCGCCCGTGGCCCTGCGCCTTCCGGCGCTGGAGCGGAAGCTGGTTGGGCGGCGCGCCGGCCCCGACCTGGCCGCGCTGGCGGCGCCCGAGGACCTCGCAGCCCTCACCCCCATCGACGACCTGCGCGGCACCGCGGCGTACCGCCGCGAGGCGGCTCTGGTCCTGGTCCGGCGGTGCCTCACGGAGGTGCTGTCGTGAAGGAACCGGCCGCCCCGATCGTCACCTTCACCGTGAACGGACGCAAGCAGGCGGTGCGCGCCCACCTGGCCGAGCGGCTGGTGGACGTGCTGCGCGACCGGCTTGGCCTGACCGGTACCAAGGTTGGCTGCGCGGCCGGCGACTGCGGCTCCTGCACCGTGCTGCTCGACGGCAAGCCGGTCTGCTCCTGCATCACGCCGCTGGGCCAGTGCCAGGGGCGCCAGGTGGTCACGGTCGAGGGCCTCGCCGAGAGCGGGGAGCTGGCCCGCATCCAGGCGGCGTTTCTGGAGCACGGCGCCGCCCAATGCGGCGCCTGCACCCCCGGGATGCTGATGGCGGGCACCGCGCTGCTGGCCGCCAATCCCCACCCGACCGAGGCCGAGGTGGTGGAGGGGCTCTCCGGCGTCCTCTGCCGCTGCACCGGCTACCGGAAGATCGTGGAGGCGGTGCTGGCGGTGGGGCGCGGCGAGTCGCGCGCGTCGCCAGAACCCGAGGCCGGAGCGGCGGTCGGCGCCCGGCTGGTGCGCCGGGACGGACCGGCCAAGGTCACCGGCGCGGAACGTTTCGGCGCCGACGAGGCCCCGGCCGGCGCCCTTTGGCTTCGCGCCGTCCGCTCGCCCCATCCCCGCGCGCGCTTTGCGGTCGGCGACCTGGCCCCTTTCCTCGCGGCTCACCCCGGGATCGCCGCGGTCTTCTCCGCCCGCGACGTGCCGGTGAACAGCTTCTCGGTGTTCGACACGCCCAAAGACCAGCCGGTGCTGGCCGACGGCCACGTCCGGATGCGGGGCGAGGCGGTGCTGCTGCTGGCCGGCGAGCGCGAGGCGGTGGCCGACATCGAGGATGCGGACCTTCCCATCGCCTGGTCCCCGGATGCGCCCATGGAGACGCCGGAGCAGGCGCTCACCGCCACCGGCGACCTGCTGCACGCCTTCGCCCCCGAGAACGTCCTGTGCCGCGGGCGGCTGGTGAAGGGGGACGCCGGCGCCGCGCTGGCGGCGGCGGCCCACGTCGCCGAGGGGGAGTTCCGTACCTCGCATGTGGAACACGCCTACATCGAGCCGGAGGCCGGCTACGCCGAGGTGGTGAGCGAGGGCGGCGTCGATCGCCTGCGGCTCTTCGTCTGCACCCAGACGCCGTACATGGACCGGGACGAGGTGGCCCGCGTCCTGGCGCTGCCCCGCGACCGGGTGCGGGTGGTGCCCTCCGCCATCGGCGGCGGCTTCGGCGGCAAGCTCGACGTCTCGGTGCAGCCGCTGTTGGCGGTCGCCGCCTGGAAGCTGCGCCGCCCGGTGCGCATGGTCTACACCCGGGCCGAGTCGATGGCGTCGACCACCAAGCGCCACCCATCGCGCATCCGCGCGCGGTGCGGCTGCGACGCCGACGGGAACCTGGTGGCGCTCGACTTCGCCGGCGACTTCAACACCGGGGCATACGCCTCCTGGGGCTCGACCGTGGCCAATCGGGTGCCGGTCCACGCCAGCGGCCCCTACGCGCTGCCCCACGTCCGCGCCCTGACCCGCGCCGTCTACACCAACGACGCCGTGGCCGGCGCATTTCGCGGCTTCGGCGTTCCACAGGCCTGCGTCGCCACCGAGGCGCTGCTCGACGAACTGGCCGGGCGGGTGGGGATGGACAAGCTGGAGTTCCGGCTGCGCAACGCGCTGCGCGCCGGCCAGCCCACCGCCACCGGTCAGGTGCTCACCGCCTCGGTAGGGCTGGTGCAGTGCCTGGAGGCGCTGCGCCCCGCTTGGCGCGAGGCGCGCCGGCGGGCCACCGAGGAGAACCGCGCCCGCGCCGGCACCCCGCTGCGCCGCGGGGCTGGGGTCGCCGCCATGTGGTACGGCATCGGCAACACCGTCATCGCCAACCCATCGGCGATGCGCGGGTCGCTGCGCTGCGACGGGCGGCTCTTCCTCTACAACGGAGCCCAGGAGATCGGCCAAGGGACGGCCACCATCCTGCCGCAGATCTTCGCCGACGCGGTGGGGCTGCCGGTGGCGCTGGTAGATCAGGTAATGGGCGACACCGACCTCACCCTCGACGCCGGGAAGAGCTCGGCCTCGCGGCAGACCTTCGTCTCCGGGAACGCCGCCCGCCTCGCCGGGGAGGATCTCCGCCGGAAGTTGCTGGCGCTTCTCGGCCTTCCGGCGCGCTCCCGCCTGCGGCTGGAGGGCGGGATGCTGGTGGGCTCGGACGGCGGCGAGGAGCGACGCGTGGCGCTGGCGTCGCTGCCGGCCGACGGGCGCGGCGACGTGGCCGCGGGCGAGGGGCGCTTCAACCCGCCCACCGTGCCGCTCGACGCCGACGGCCAGGGCGTACCCTACGCCACCTACGCCTTCGCGGCCCAGGTGGCGGAGGTGGAGGTGGACCGCGAATTGGGGACGGTCCGGGTGCTCCACGTCCACGCGGCGCACGACGTGGGGCGCGCCGTGAACCCGACGCAGGTAGAGGGGCAGATCCACGGTGGCATCGCCCAGGGCCTCGGGCTGGCGCTGATGGAGGAGTACCGGAGCGGCAGGACCGACAACCTGCACGATTACCTCGTCCCCACCGCCGGCGACGTCCCGACCATCACCTGCCACCTGGTGGAGGACGGCGAGCCCCTCGGGCCCTACGGGGCCAAGGGCGTTGGCGAGCCGGCGCTGGTGGCGACCGCTCCCGCCATCCTCAACGCCATCCACGACGCCGTGGGCGTCCGGGTGCGCCGGCTGCCAGCCACACCCGACCGCGTGCGCGCCGCACTCGCAGCCCTGGAGCAGTCTCCGACGTGAAGGAGCAGAACCACCAAACGGGACACCGGGAGGATCGCCGATGACCAGGAACGCCGTGACCAAGTTGCTCGCCGCCGCCGCCGCCGCCGCCGCGTGGGCTCAGGCCGCCGCCCAGCCCATCCGCGTGGGCGATCTCAGCAGCTACAAGGCGCAGCCCGCCTTCCTCGAGCCCTACCGCAAGGGCTGGGAGCTGGCGGTCGAGGAGGTGAACGCGGCCGGCGGCGTCCTGGGGCGCCAGCTCGAGGTGGTGTCGCGCGACGATAACGGCAACCCGGGCGACGCCGTGCGGGTGGCCGAGGAGCTGGTGTCACGCGAACGCGTGGACGTGTTGACGGGCACCTTCCTCTCGCACATCGGGCTGGCGGTGGCCGACTTTGCCAAGCAGCACAAGGTCTTCTTCCTCGCCGCCGAGCCGCTCACCGACAAGATCGTATGGCAGAACGGCAACCGGTACACGTACCGGCTCCGCCCCTCAACCTACATGCAAGTGGCAATGCTGGTCCCGGAGGCCGCCAAGCTGAAGAGGAAGCGGAGATCGGA
>JAJZTO010000298.1 GCA_021848865.1 Myxococcales bacterium | reverse complement strand
CCCGGGCGGTGGAGCGGGCGCTCTCGGCGGCGGAGACGGCGTTCGCCGAGTCGGCCTGGCCGCCCGGCGACCCGCGCCTGGGGGTGGTTCTCTCGATCGGGGCGCTGGCCATCGAGCGGCAGCTGGTGGCGCGCCTCGCCGCGCTGCGGTGCCGCCGCGGCCGGCTGGGCGAGCCCGAGGTCCGCCGCCGCCTGGAGCAGGCGGGCGTCGATCGGGCGCGGCTCGCCGAGGCGCTGGCCGCCCAGGCCGCGGCCGCCGGCCGCCGGGGAACGGCCGAGCGCAAGGCGCTGCGCCGGCAGCTCGCCCAGCTCCGCCTGCCCCGCGATGCGGCCCGCCGGCTCCGCGAGCTCCTGCGCCGGCCGCGGACGGCGCGGGAGATCTGCGCCGACGCGCCGCCGCGGCTGCGCCCCTTCCTGGTGGAGCAGCTGCTGCTCGCCGCCGAGGCGCTGCAGCCGCCCGCCCCCGAGGCGGCCGCCTTCGCCGAGGCCTTCGCCGCCGGGGCCGGCCTGGCGGAGGGCTACTTGCCGGCGCTCCACGCCGACGCCGCGCTGCGGGCCGCCCTCCACCGCTGGCAGGACGGGACCGCCCGGTGGATCCCCGGCGAGATCCAGGGGCTGCCCGCGGAGTGGGGCGAGGCCGCCGACGAGGCGATGGAGAAGGTCAGCGAGATCTTCACCGACAACCTGGAGGCCATCGCCCAGGAGGTCCGACAGACCGGCGAGCTGGGCCAGCTGCTGGCCAAGGCGGCCCGGGGCACCGCCCTCACCGCCGCCGAGCGCAAGCGGGTGAAGGTCCAGCTCATCGACCTCGCCAAGGTGGTGCCGGCGCTCGCCATCTTCGCGGCCCCGGGCGGGATGCTGCTGCTCCCGCTGCTCGCCAGGCTGCTGCCCTGGAACGTACTGCCCTCGGCCTGGGACCAGAAGGGCGCCCGGCCGCCGCCGCAGCCGGCGAAGCGGTAGCCGTCGGCCCGCCCCCCTGCCCCGGCGTGCGCCTGAGGCGGCCGCCTCAGGCCGGCGGGCCCAAGGCGTCGCGTCGCGCCCGGGCCTCGGCCTCCAGCCCCGCCACCGCCGGCAGGAGCCGCGGGTCGGCGGCGGCCGCCGGCCGGATGCGCGCCAGCGCCTCCTCCAGCGCCGCCAGGGTGCGCCGGTCCCGCGCGGCGAGCGCCTCCACCGCCTCGTGGAACCGGGCGTGGAGCGCCTTCAGCTCGTCGCCGCGGCGCAGCCCGCGCCGCGCCGGGTAGCGCCCGCCCGCCAGCTCGGCGAGGGCGTGGCCCATGACCCAGACCGGGCCGGCCACCCGGTGGGACATGACGAAGCCGACCAGTCCCAGCGCCGCCGCGGTGAGCACGCCGATGGCCGCCAGCACCCAGCGCAGCGGCTCCTCGGCCTGGCGCAGCAGCGCCAGCTGCGCCGGGTCGCGCGCCAGGATGTCGGCCGCCTGCAGGTGGGCCTGCCAGGCCCAGGCGCCGAAGAGCAGCGCCAGCACCGCTCCCCAGCCGGTGAGCAGGAGCGTGTACTTGAGCTGGAAGGCGCGGTCGATGAGGTAGGTGCGTCGGCTGTGGGCTTCGGGCATCGCGACCCCCGGAAGGCCGTCATGGTATCAGAGGGTGCGGGCGGCCCGCGCCGCCGCGATGGGATGGACCAGCCGTGAAGATCGCCTTCCTCGGGACGCCGCCCTTCGCCTCCGCCTCGCTGGAGGCGCTGGCCGCCGCCGGCCACGAGATCGCCTGCGTCGTGGCCCAGCCCGACCGGCCGGCCGGCCGGGGCCGGGAGCTGCACGAGCCGGCGACCAAGGCCTGGGCCCGCGCCCGCGGCCTGCCGGTGCTGCAGCCGGAGAAGGTGCGCGACGGGCGGCTCGCGGCGGCGCTCGCCGCCTTCGCGCCCGAGATCCTGGTGGTGGTCGCCTACGGCCGGATCCTGGGGAGGGACCTGCTGGAGCTGGCGCCGCACGGCGCCGTGAACGTCCACGCCTCGCTCCTGCCGCGCTGGCGCGGCGCGGCGCCCATCCAGTGGGCCGTCGCCGAGGGCGACGCCTGGACCGGCGTGACCATCATGCGGGTGGACGAGGGGCTCGACACAGGCGACATCCTCCTGCAGCGGGCCACGCCCATCGGCCCGGAGGAGACCGCGGCCGGCCTCCAGGACAGGCTGGCCAGGCTCGGCGGAGAGGCGCTGTGCGAGGCCTTGCCGCTCCTGGCCGGGGGGCGGCTCGCCCCGGTCCGCCAGGACCACGCCCGCCACACCACCGCCCGCATCATCGAGAAGGAGGACGGCCGCCTCGACTTCCGCCTTCCGGCGGCGCGGCTCGCCTGCCGCGTCCGGGGCTTCACCCCCTGGCCGGGCGCCTTCACCACCCTCGACGGCCGGCTGGTCAAGGTCCACGCCGCCCGGGAGGCCACCCCGACCGAGCGAGCCACCGCCACGATCTCCCGGACCGCCGGAATCGCGGTGCCGGGCACGGAGAAATCGGCTGTCCGGGAGATGCTGGCGGCGGGGGAGGCGGCGTCGATTCCCGCTGGAATCCTGGTGGGTTGCGCCGACGGATCGGCCCTGCTCGTCACCGAGCTGCAGCTGGAGGGGAAACGCCGCCTTCCGGCCGGCGAGTTCGCGAAGGGCGTGGCCCTGCCGCCCGGGGCGCGGTTCGGGGGCGCCCGGCCGTGACCGCCCGCGAGCTGGCCTTCGGCGTGCTGCGCCGCGTCGAGGAGGGGGGCGCCTACGCCTCCCGCGCCCTCGACGCCGCCCTGGCCTCCGCCGGCGCGATCGACCCGCGCGAGGCGGGGCTCGCCACCGAGCTGACCTACGGGACGCTGCGCCGCGCCCTGTCCCTCGACGCGGCGCTCGCCCCCCACCTCTCCCGGCCCATCGACCGGGTGGACCCGGCGGCGCGGGTGGCGCTGCGCCTCGGGGCCTACGAGCTGCTCTTCCTGGGCACCGCGCCGCACGCGGCGGTGTCGGAGGCGGTGAAGCTCGCCCGCTCGGCCGACCACGGCCGCGCCGCCGGCTTCGTGAACGCCGTGCTGCGCGCCCTCTCGCGCGCCGGGCGCCCGGCGCCGCCGCCGCTCGAGACCGATCCGGTCGGCCACGTGGCGGCCGCCGAGGGGCTGCCCCGCTGGCTGGCCGAGGAGTGGGTGGCCTGGCTCGGCCCGGCCGAGGCGCTGGCGCTGGCGGCGGCGATGAACCGCGGCGCGCCGCTCTGCCTGCGCTCGCCGCGCCGCGACGAGCTCCTCTCCCGCGCCCGCGCCGCCGGCATCGCCGCCGAGCCCACCCCGCGCTCGCCCCACGGCGTGCTGGTCCGCGGCGCCAGCGTGGCGGCGGTGGCGCGCGCCGCCGGCGACCTGCGCTTCCAGGTGCAGGACGAGGCGGCCCAGCTGGTCTCGCTCTTCGCCGCCGGGCCGCTCGCCGGCCGCGGCGGCCGCGTCCTCGACGCCTGCGCCGCGCCCGGCGGCAAGGCCTTCCACCTCGCCGAGCTGCTCGGCCCCGGCGGCGAGGTGGTGGCGGTGGAGCTGCACCCCCGCAAGGCCGACGAGCTGCGCCGGGAGGCGGAGCGGCGCGGCCTCGCCGGCGTCCGGGTGATATGCGCCGACGCCTCGAGGCCGGTGCCGGGCCTGGAGCCGGGGAGCTTCGACGCGGTGCTCGTCGACGCCCCCTGCGCCGGCCTGGGGACGCTGCGCCGCCACCCGGAGCTGAAGCTGCGCCGGACCGCCGCCGACCTGCCCCGCCTCGCCGCGGTGCAGCGGGCCGTGGTCGAGGCCATGGCCCCGCTGGCCCGGTCCGGCGCGCCCGTCACCTACGCCGTCTGCTCCCTGTCGCGGGCCGAGGGGCCCGGCCTGGTGGAGTCGCTCGCGGCGTCCGGGCTCTCGCGCCTCCCGCCGCCCGCCGGCTTCCCCGCCGACCTGCTCACGCCCGAGGGCGACCTCCTCACCCTTCCTCACCGCCACGGCTGCGACGGGTTCTACGCCGCCCGGCTCGCGGGCCGCTGAGCGGCGTCTCCCGATCGCGGGACGCGAAGGGCTCCCGCGCCCCAGCCGGGCCCGGCGCGGCTCTGGCGCAAGACCCGCTCGTTCTGTCACATTGCCCTCCCATCCAGATCGG
>JAJZTO010000005.1 GCA_021848865.1 Myxococcales bacterium | reverse complement strand
GATCTGGTCGGCCGAGGCCCGGTTGTAGAGGATGCGGCGGTTGGCGGGCCACGACCAGGCCCAGCCGCCGGTGGCGCCGAGCCCGGTGGGATCGAAGGCGTCGCGCCGCGCCATCTGGTTCCCGGCCTGGGTCCAGCTCCCGCAGAAGATCCAGTTGCCGCTGGCGGTGGTGCCGTCGGCCTGCAGGTGCAGGAAGGTGGCGAGCTGATCCCCCTCGCGCGCCAGGAACTTCCCCGGCTCCTTCGGGTCGGGGACGTCGGCGAGCGCCTGGCCGTTGAACTCGCGGGCGATCTCGGCGGCGCTGGGCCGGTGCGGCTGCGCGTGGTTCCAGGTGAGGTTCAGGATGGGCTCGGGGACCGTCCCGCCCTCCTTGGCGTAGAGCTCGCGCACCTTGAGGAAGATGGCGGCCATGATGTCGACGTCGTTGCGGGCCTCGCCCGGCGGCTCGCCGCCCTTCCAGTGCCACTGGAGCCAGCGGCCCGAGTTCACCAGCGACCCCTCCTCCTCGGCGAAGCAGCTGGAGGGGAGCCGGAACACCTCGGTCTGGATCTTCGACGGATCGACGTCGTTCAGCTCGCCGACGTTCTTCCAGAAGGAGGCGGTCTCGGTGGCGAGCGGGTCGATGGTGACCAGGAACTTCAGCTTGGAGAGGCCGGAGGTGAGCTTGGCCTTGTCCGGCACCGAGGCCAGGGGGTTGAAGCCCTGGCAGAAGTAGCCGTTCATCTTGCCCTGGGCCATCAGCTCGAAGGCCGCCATGATGTCGTAGGGCTTGTCGTTCTTGGGCAGCCAGTCGTAGCCGAAGTCGTTCTCCTTGGTCGCGGCCTTCCCGAACCAGGCCTTGAGCAGCGACACGAACCACTTGGGCGTGTTCTGCACGAAGTTCATCTGGCCCGGCCGGAGCGGCTTGGGCGTGCGCTTCTCCAGGAAGGTCTTCAGGTCGGGCTCGGCCTCGAGCGGCAGCCCGATGTAGCCCGGGAGCAGGTGGCTCATCACCCCCAGGTCGGTGAGCCCCTGGATGTTGGAGTGGCCGCGGAGCGCGTTCACCCCGCCGCCCGGCATGCCCATGTTCCCGAGCAGCAGCTGGATCATGGCCATCGAGCGGATCATCTCGGCGCCGGTGGTGTGCTGGGTCCAGCCCAGGGCGTAGAGGCTGGTCATCACCTTGTTGGCCGGGGCGGTGCCGGCGACGATCGCGCAGATCTCGAGGAACTTGTCCTTCTTCACGCCGGTGACGCTCTCGACCATCTCCGGCGTGTAGCGGGAGTAGTGCTTCCGCATCAGCTGGTACACGCAGTGCGGGTCCTGCAGCGACAGGTCCACCTTGGCGAACCCGTCCTTGTCGAGCTGGTAGGACCAGGTGGCCTTGTCGTAGGCCCGCTTCTCGGCGCTGTAGCCGGCGAAGAGCCCGTCCTGGAACCCGTAGTCCTCCCGCACCAGGAAGGGGGCGTTGGTGTAGGCCTTCACGTACTCGTGCTGGATCTTGTCGTTCTCCACCAGGTACCGGATGACGCCGCCGAGGAAGGCGATGTCGGCGCCGGGCCGGATCTGCGCGAAGACGTCGGCCACCGCGGCGGTCCGCGTGAAGCGCGGGTCCACCACCACCAGCCTCGCCTTGTTCTTGATCTTCGCCTCGATGACCCACTTGAAGCCGCAGGGGTGGGCCTCGGCGGGGTTGCCTCCCATCACGAAGACGACATCGGCGTTCTTGATGTCGACCCAGTTGTTGGTCATCGCGCCACGGCCGAACGTCGGGGCCAGACCGGCCACCGTGGGGCCGTGTCAGACACGGGCCTGGTTGTCGATGGCCGTCATCCCCAGGGCGCGGAGGATCTTCACGGTGAGGTAGCCGGTCTCGTTCGAGGAGGCCGAGGCGGCCAGGAAGCCGGAGGTGAGCCACCGGTTCACGGTCACGCCGGCGGCGTTCTTGTGGAGCAGGTTCTTGTCCCGGTCGTCCTTCACCAGCCGGGCGATGCGGTCCACCGCCCAGTCCCAGGAGACGCGCTTCCACTCCGAGGAGCCGGGGGCGCGGTACTCGGGGAACTGGAGCCGGTCGGGGGAGCGGATGAAGTCGAGCAGGCCGGCGCCCTTGGGGCAGAGCGTGCCGCGGTTCACCGGGTGGTCCGCGTCCCCCTCGACGTGGATGATCTCGGTGTGGGCGTTCTTGGCCCGGTCGCCGAGCGCGTAGAGGATGACCCCGCAGCCCACCGAGCAGTAGGGGCAGGTGTTGCGCGTCTCGGTGGTGTGCGTGAGCTTGAAGGCCCGGGTCTCGGCCAGCGCGCGAGACGGGGAGAAGCCGAGCGCCGCGAGGCTGGTGGCGCCGAGGCCACCGGCGGCGATCTGGACGAACTGCCTTCGGGTGACGGTCATCGCGCTGGACCTCCGATGGTGGGCAGGAGAGCACGCTAACACCCGGACCGCGCTCACCGCGCCCCTCGATGGGGCCGGACGGCACCGCGCCCCGAAATGGCCATGACGCGGCGCAGGATCCCTGCCTCTTCCGGGGCGCGGGGGGCTTCCGCCGACGGCGCCCCTTCGGCTAAAGGTCACGGGCGGAGGTCGCCGAACGATGCGGATCCGCCGCGGTGGTCTGGTGCACCGGACGCTGGAGGGGCTGGCCCGGAAGGCCCGGGAGTCGGAGCGCGAGCGCGCCATGCTGGAGGACGCGCTCTCCCACGCCTACGAGGGGCTCATCATCACCGATCCCGAGGGGCGCATCCTCAAGGCCAACCAGGCCTATGCCCGCTTCCTGGGCCTGCGCCTGGACGAGATGATCGGCCGGCCGGTCACCGAGGTGGTGGAGAACACCCGGATGCACGTCGTGGCCCGCACCGGCGTCCCGGAGATCGCCCACACCCAGAAGATCCGGGGCCGGGAGATGATCTGCAGCCGCATCCCCATCTTCGAGCAGGGCCGGCTGGTGGCGGTGGTGGGGAAGATCATCTTCAAGGACGTGGACGACCTCTTCGCGATGTCGGGCCACTTCCGGAACCTCAAGAAGGAGCTGGACTTCTACAAGACCGAGCTGAACAAGCGGCTCGGCGCCCGCTACTCCTTCGACCACATCGTCGGGAAGGACGAGCAGCTGGAGCGGGTCAAGGAGCTGGGGCGCAAGGTGGCGCGCAGCGACACCACCGTGCTGCTGGCGGGGGAGAGCGGGACCGGCAAGGAGCTGTTCGCCCACTCGATCCACGTCGAGAGCGCCCGGGCGCTCGGCCCCTTCGTCAAGGTGAACTGCGCCGCCATCCCGGAGAGCCTCTTCGAGTCGGAGCTGTTCGGCTACAAGGACGGGGCCTTCACCGGGGCGCTGCGCAAGGGGAAGAAGGGGAAGTTCGCGACCGCGGACGGCGGCACGCTGTTCCTCGACGAGATCAGCGAGCTGCCGGTGACCATGCAGGTGAAGCTGCTGCGGGTGCTCCAGGAGAAGGAGGTCGAGCCGGTGGGCGCCGAGCAGCCCGAGCCGGTGGACGTCCGCATCGTCGCCGCCACCAACCGGCGGCTGGAGGTGATGCTGGAGCGCGGCGAGTTCCGGCACGACCTCTACTACCGGCTCAACGTCGTGAAGCTGGACATCCCGCCGCTGCGCGAGCGCCGCGACGACATCCCGGTGCTGGCGGAGACCATCCTGCGCCAGCTCGAGCGGGAGACCGGCATCCCCGTGGAGGGGCTCGAGGCCGGGGCCGAGGCGCTGCTGCGCGCGGCGCCCTGGCCCGGCAACGTGCGCGAGCTGCGCAACGTGCTCGAGCAGGCGATGTACGTGAAGCGCGGGCCGCTCATCGCGCGCGGGGACGTGGCCGCCTCGATCGGGGTCGAGGGGCTCGTCGAGGAGATCCGCGCCGAGGAGCCGCGGACGCTGAAGCGGCTGCTGCAGGCCTCCGAGGAGAGCATCATCCGGGGCGCGCTCCGCGACGCGAAGGGGAGCCGGGTCGAGGCGGCGGCACGGCTCGGGATCAGCCGCTCCTCCATGTACGCCAAGGTCGAGCAGTACGGCCTGGCCGACTGATCGCGGGCGCCCGGGCGTCCGAATGGATGGAATTCGACGTCCAAAAACGTGGATGTCGCGAAATATCTCGTTGCTACGGCGTGATGATCGTTCATCGGCGTCTCGATTCGAGTTCTTCTGGCCTCCCGCTGACACGTTCTGGTGCCGGAGGAGTCCAGAAAAATGGACGCGTCGACCCAGGCGCCGGTGCCGGACAGGCGGCGGCGCCGTGCCGGGAAGTCGCGGCGCGCCGGACGCTTGCGGGTGGAGAGGCCTGGGACGGCGCCCAGTCGACGCCGGTGGCACGCCGTTCGCTCGTGAGGACGGCTTCACTCCCCCTTCGGTTGCAGGTCGGCAATTTGCCGCGGCGCGCCATCCCCCGGCGCCTCCGGCGTCCGGGGGGAAGGGGCGTCAGCCGGGAGAGGGCGGGACGATGCGCAGGAGGTCGCAGGCACGCGGTTGCTCCCCATCGTCCCGGCGCTCGGCTAGGATACCCGCCTCGTTCCGCCTCGGTGGCAGGACCCTCGCGATCCCGGGCCAGGGAGTCTGGTGGAGGCACGCCGCGTGACAGATCCGACGGCACCCGGCGACGGCCTGATCCTCGAGACCCGCCACCTCACCAAGGACTTCCGCGGCTTCGTGGCGGTGAGCGACGTCAGCCTGCGGGTCCGGCGCGGCACCATCCACGCCCTCATCGGCCCCAACGGCGCCGGCAAGACCACGGTCTTCAACCTGCTGACCAAGTTCCTGCCGCCCAGCAGCGGCGCCATCCTCTACAGGGGCGAGGACATCACCCGCGACCGCCCCGCCGAGGTGGCGCGCAAGGGGATGGTGCGCTCCTTCCAGGTGTCGGCGGTGTTCCCCAACCTCACGGTGCTGGAGAACGTCCGGGTGGCGCTGCAGCGCAGCCTCGGCACCTCCTTCCACTTCTGGAAGAGCGACCACAGCCTGAAGGTCCTGCACGGCCGCGCCCTGGAGCTGCTCGAGGCGGTGGACCTGGCCGGCCTGCGCGACACGGTGGCGGTGGAGCTGCCCTACGGCCGCAAGCGGGCCCTGGAGATCGCCACCACCCTGGCGCTCGACCCGGAGATGCTGCTGCTCGACGAGCCCACCCAGGGCATGGGGCACGAGGACGTGGGGCGGGTGGTGGAGCTGATCCGGCGCGTGGCCGCCGACCGCACCGTCCTGATGGTGGAGCACAACCTCTCGGTGGTGGCCGACCTGTGCCACACCATCACCGTCCTCCAGCGCGGCAGCATCCTGGCGGAGGGGCCGTACGCCGAGGTCTCCCGCAACCCCCAGGTCCTCGAGGCCTACATCGGAGCCGCCGAGTGAGCGCCAACCCGCCCCCGGTCGAGTTCCTGCGGGTCACCGACCTGCACGCCTTCTACGGCGAGTCGCACATCCTCCACGGCATGGACTTCCGCGTGAACCGCGGCGAGGTGGTCACGCTGCTGGGGCGCAACGGCTCGGGCCGGACCACCACGTTGAAGGCCATCCTCGGGCTGGTCGGCAAGCGCACCGGCTCGGTGATGGTGAACGGCCGCGAGACCGTGGGCATGCCGCCCCACAAGATCGTGCAGCTGGGCATCGGCTACTGTCCCGAGGAGCGCGGCATCTTCGCCAGCCTCAGCGCCGAGGAGAACCTCACGCTGCTGCCGCCGGTCGGCAGCGGCGGCATGAGCGTGGACGAGCTCTACGCCATGTTCCCGAACCTCAAGGAGCGGCGGAAGAGCCCGGGGAGCCGCCTCTCCGGCGGCGAGCAGCAGATGCTGGCCATGGCCCGCATCCTCCGGGTCGGCGCCCGGCTGCTGCTGCTCGACGAGATCACCGAGGGGCTGGCGCCGGTCATCGTCCAGGCGCTGGGGCGGGCGGTGCGCACGCTGAAGGAGAAGGGCTTCACCGTGGTCCTGGTGGAGCAGAACTTCCGGTTCGCCTCGAAGCTGGCGGACCGGCACTACGTCGTGGAGCACGGGCGGATCGTCGACACCTTCGCCCACGACGAGCTCGAGAGGAGCATGGACAAGCTGCAGAGCTATTTGGGCGTCTAGCAGGCAACCCCGAGCAGGAGGCATCCCATGAAGAGAGTCGCATCCAGCCTGATGATGGCCGCACTGCTGTCCCTCCCCGCCGCCGGCCGGGCCGCCGGCAAGGTCTCCGACGGCGTCGTGAAGATCGGCGTCCTCACCGACATGACCGGCTTCTACTCCGACCTGTCCGGCCCCGGCTCGGTGCTGGCGGTGAAGATGGCGGTGCACGACTTCGGCGGGAAGGTGCTGGGCAAGCCCATCGAGGTGATCGCCGCCGACCACCAGAACAAGGCCGACATCGCCTCCACCATCGCCCGCAAGTGGTTCGACGAGGACAAGGTCGACGCGATCATGGACCTGCCCAACAGCGGCACCGCCTTCGCGGTGATGCCGGTGGCGGCGGAGAAGAAGAAGCTGACCATCCTCTCGACCGCGGCCACCACCTCCATCACCGGCGACAAGTGCACCGCCTACAACATCCACTACACCTACAACAACTGGATGCTGGCCAACGGCACCGGCCGCGAGGTCGTGAAGTCCGGCGGCGACACCTGGTTCTTCATCACCGCCGACTACGTCTTCGGCAAGTCGCTGGAGGAGGACACCGCCAACGTGGTGAAGGCGGCCGGCGGCAAGGTGCTGGGCTACGCGCGCCACCCGCAGAGCAGCGCCGACTTCTCCAGCTACCTGCTCCAGGCCCAGGCCTCCGGCGCCAAGGTGATCGGCATGGCCAACGCCGGCGGCGACACCATCAACACCATCAAGCAGGCCAAGGAGTTCGGCATCACCCCGAAGCAGACCCTGGCCGGCCTGCTGGTCTTCATCTCCGACATCCACAGCCTCGGGCTCGAGACCGCCAAGGGCATGTACCTGACCACCTCCTTCTACTGGGACTACGACGACCAGACCCGCGCCTGGTCGAAGAAGTTCCAGAACCACCCGGACAACGCCAAGAAGGCGATGCCGACCATGACCCAGGCCGGGCTCTACTCGGCGACGATGCACTACCTCCAGGCCATCAAGGCCGTGGGCACCGACCAGGCCGAGCCGGTCATCGCCAAGATGAAGGCCACGCCGGTGAACGACTTCTTCGCCCGGCACGGCGTCATCGGCCCCGACGGCCTGCACCGCCACGACGCCTTCCTGGTCCAGGTGAAGAGCCCGGCCGAGTCGAAGTACCCGTGGGACTACTACAAGATCATCAAGAAGATCCCGGCCGCCGAGGCCTTCCCCTCGGTCGCCGCCCAGAAGTGCCCCCTGGTGAAGTAGCCGGGTAGGGCGGAGGAGGAGGAGGGATGCAGGCGCTCTTCGGACAGCTGCTCGTCGGGCTCATCAACGGCTCGTTCTACGCGCTGCTGTCGCTCGGGCTGTCGATCATCTTCGGGCTGGTCAACGTCGTGAACTTCGCCCACGGGGCGATGTACATGACCGGGGCCTTCTTCGCCTGGATTGGCCTCTCCTCCCTGGGGATCGGCTACTGGCCCACCCTCCTCCTCTCGCCCCTGGCGGTGGGCCTGCTCGGCGTGGTCGTGGAGCGGACCATGCTGCGCAGGCTCTACCAGCTCGACAACCTCTACGGGCTGCTCTTCACCTTCGGCCTGACCCTGATCGTCGAGGGGCTGTTCCACCACCAGTACGGCAACTCCGGGAACTCCTTCCCGGTGCCCGAGGCGCTCCAGGGCGGCTCCAACCTGGGCTTCATGTACCTTCCGCGCTACCGGGCCTGGGTGGTGCTGGTGTCGCTGGCGGTCTGCTTCGCCAGCTGGTTCTTCATCGAGCGCACCAAGCTCGGGGCCTACCTCCGGGCCGGCACCGAGAACCCGCGGCTGCTGCAGGCCTTCGGCGTCAACGTGCCGCTGATGATGACGCTGACCTTCGGGTTCGGCGTGGCCCTGGCCGGCTTCGCCGGGGTCATGGCCGCTCCCATCTACCAGGTGACCCCCTCGATGGGCTCCGGGCTCATCATCGTGGTCTTCGCGGTGGTGGTGATCGGCGGCATGGGCTCGATCCTCGGCTCGATCGTCACCGGGATCGGGCTGGGGCTGGTGGAGGGGCTGACCAAGTACCTCTACCCGCAGGCCGCCGCGACGGTGGTCTTCGCCATCATGGCCGTGGTGCTGCTGATCCGGCCGGCCGGCCTCTTCGGGAGGGAGAAGTGAGCGTGCCCGACGGCGTCCAGGAGAGCCGCGCCGCCTGGCGCCTGGGCATCATCACCCCCCGCCGCAAGAAGATCTTCTTCGGCCTCCTGGTCGCGGCGGGGCTGGTGCTGCCCCACCTGGTCTACCCGGTGTTCCTCATGAACGTGCTCTGCATGGCGCTCTTCGCCAGCGCGTTCAACCTGCTGCTGGGCTACACCGGCCTGCTCTCCTTCGGCCACGCCGCCTTCCTCGGCACGGCCGGCTACGTCACCGGCTACCTCCTCAAGGCCTGGGGGCTCCCCGTCGAGCTGGGGGTGCTGGCCGGGACCGCGGTCGCCACGCTGCTGGGGTGGGCCATCGGGGCGCTGGCCATCCGCCGCTCCGGCATCTACTTCGCGATGATCACCCTCGGCTTCGCCCAGATGATCTACTTCCTCGCGGTGCAGCTGCCCTTCACCGGCGGCGAGGACGGCCTGCAGGGCATCCCCCAGGGCAAGGCGCTGGGCTTCATCCCGCTCCACGACCCGTACGCCCTCTACTACTTCGTCTTCGCCGTCTTCGCGCTCGGCTTCGGCGTCATCTACCGGACCATCCACTCCCCCTTCGGCCACGTGCTGCGGTCCATCCGGGAGAACGAGCCGCGGGCGCTGTCCCTGGGCTACGACGTCGCCCGCTACAAGCTGGTGGCCTTCGTCATCTCCGCCGGGCTGGCCGGGCTGGCGGGCTCGACCAAGGCGCTGGTGCTGCAGTTCGTCACCCTCACCGACGTCCACTGGCACAAGTCGGGGGAGGTGGTGCTGATGACGCTGCTGGGCGGCATGGGCACGGTGATGGGGCCCTCGGTGGGCGCGCTGCTGGTGGTGGCGATGGAGAACTACCTCACCGGGTTCGGCGACTGGGTCACGGTGATCATCGGGTCGGTCTTCGTCGCCGGGGTGCTCGCCTTCCGGCGCGGCATCGTCGGCGAGGCGCTGCACCTCGTCCGCAACTTCCCCTTCTGACCGGGCCGCCGGCCCGGGGAGGCCCGCATGTCCAGGTCCCTCGAGAACCGCGTCGCCTTCGTCACCGGCGCCGCCGGAGGCATCGGCCTCCAGATCTGCCGCGACCTGGCCCGGGAGGGCGCGACGGTGTTCGTCTCCGACCTCCACCCCGCGGCGGTCGAGGAGGCGGTGGCCCGGCTGCGCGCCGAGGGGCTGGAGACCTTCGGCGCCCCCTGCGACGTGACCCGCGAGGACCAGCTGGTCGCCGCCCTCGACGGCGCCGCGGCGCGCCAGGGCCGGCTCGACGTCCTGGTGAACAACGCCGGGATGCAGCACGTGGACCCCATCGAGAGCTTCCCCACCGCCAAGTTCGAGCTGCTGCTGAAGATCATGCTGGTGGCCCCCTTCATCGCCACCAAGCGGGTCTTCCCGGGCATGAAGGCCCGGAAGTGGGGCCGGGTGGTCAACGTCGCCTCGATCAACGGCCTGGTCGGCTTCGCCGGCAAGGCCGGCTACAACTCGGCGAAGCACGGCCTGCTCGGGCTCACCAAGGTGGCGGCGCTGGAGGGGGCGCCCCACGGGATCACCGTCAACGCCATCTGCCCGGGCTACGTGGACACGCCGCTGGTCCGCAACCAGCTCGGCGACCTGGCGCGCACCCGCGACGTCCCGCTGGAGAAGGTGCTGGAGGAGGTCATCTACCCCCTGGTGCCCATGCGCCGGCTGCTCTCGGTCGAGGACGTCTCGGCCTACGTCCTCTTCGTCGTCGGCGAGCGCGCCGGCGGGATCACCGGCGTGCCGCTGATCGTGGACGGCGGCTACACCGCCCAGTGACCGGGGCCGACGGGCGGCGGCTCCGCAGGCTGGGCTCCGCGCCCGCGCGTTGATACCGTCGGGGGGTGGAGAACCGGGGACTGGTGCTCACGGGGGGCGGGGCGCGGGCGGCCTACCAGGCCGGGGCCATCCGGGCGCTGGCCGAGATCGCCGGCCCCGGCCCCAGCCCCTTCAACGTCATCACCGGGGTCTCGGCGGGCGCGGTGAACGGGGTGTCGCTGGCGGCCGGCGCCGACGACTTCCGCAACGCCGCCGGGCGGCTCAACGACCTCTGGCTGGCGCTGCAGCCCGGGAAGATCTACCGGACCGACACCCGGCGGATGCTGGGGGTGGGCGGGCGCTGGCTCAAGGAGCTCACCTTCGGCGGGCTGCTGGGCGCGAGCGACATCAACTACCTGCTCGACACCGCGCCCCTGCGCGACTTCCTGCGGACCCACCTGCCGGTGCCGCGGATGCGGCGCCACCTCCGCAGCGGGGTGCTCCGCGGCGTGGCGGTGTCGGCCACCAACTACGGCGACGGCACGGCGGTCACCTTCTTCGACGGCGCCCCGGACATCGCTCCCTGGGCCCGGGCCATCCGCGTCGGGGTGCGGGAGCGAATCAAGGTGGATCACGTCATGGCCTCCGCGGCCATCCCGGTCTTCTTCCCGCCGGTGAAGCTCCGCGGGATGTGGTTCGGCGACGGCTGCGTCCGGCTGCTCTCGCCCCTCTCGCCCGCCGTCCACCTGGGCGCCACCCGGATCCTGGCGGTCGGGGTGCGCCACCGCCCCGACGCCTCGGGCCGGCGGCCGGCCCCGGACCTGCCCATCTCGCAGATCGCCGGGCTGCTGCTCAACGCGGTGTTCCTCGACTCGCTGGAGGGGGACGTGGAGCGGCTGGAGCGGATGAACCGCACCCTCCAGCTGGTGCCGCCCGGGGTCCGCGATCAGCTGCTCGACCCGCTCCGCCCGATCCCCATCCTGGTGCTGCGGCCGTCTCGCGACCTGGGGGAGCTGGCCGCCGACCAGGTGCGGCGCTTCCCCGGCATGCTGCGCTACCTGCTGAGGAGCATCGGCGCCTCCGGAGACGGGGGCTCCGACCTGCTCAGCTACCTGGCCTTCGAGCCGGTCTACGTGTCGCGCTGCATCAACCTCGGCTACGAGGACACGCTGGCGTGCCGGGCCGAGGTGGAGGCCTTCCTCGGCGGCGCGCCGGCGCGGGCCGGGGAGGCCTGAAAGCCCGGGCCCGGGCGCCCGCGACCGCGCCGCGGGCCACCCGCGCGGGCGGTTGTGGCCGCGGGGAGAGGGGCGCTAGGCTCCCGGGATGCCAAAGGTCACGCAGCTCTCGGCCTGGGTCGAGAACCGTCCGGGGATGCTCGGCCAGGTGGCCGACGCCCTGGGCGCGAAGAAGGTGGACCTCCGCGCCTTCCTGGCCACGGTGATGGGCGGCCGCGGCTACGTGCGGGTGGTGGTGGACCGGCCCAAGGCGGCGCGGAAGGTGTTCGCCTCCCACGGCTGGAAGACCACCGAGGACGACGTGGTCGAGGTGACCATCGGCGACAAGCCCGGGGCGCTGGGGCGCGTCGCCGACCGGCTGGGGGCCGCCGGCGTGAACATCGAGTACGCCTACCTGGGGACTCCGGGCCGGCCGGGGAAGGTGAACCTCTACCTGGCGGTGCGGGACGTGAAAGGGGCGCTCCGGGCGCTGCGGAAGTAGGGCGCGACGCCGGAGGGATTTCGGATACCATGCGCGGCGGCCGGCCCCCGGGGTCCCGGGCGACGCCTGCCGCGACCACGCTGGAGGAACCATGTCCTATCGCCGCCTGCTGCCCGCCGCCCTGGCCCTGGCCCTCGCGCTGCCCGCCGGCGCCGCGGAGCTCACCGGAACCCTGAAGAAGGTGAAGGAGAGCGGGACCATCACCCTCGGCCACCGCGAGTCCTCGATCCCCTTCTCCTACTACGACGACCAGCAGCACGTGATCGGCTACTCGCAGGAGATCATGCTGCACGCGGTCGACGCGGTGAAGAAGGACCTGAAGCTCGGCAAGCTGGACGTGAAGCTGCTCCCGGTCACCTCCCAGAACCGGATCCCGCTGGTCGAGAACGGCACCGTGGACCTGGAGTGCGGCTCCACCACCAACAACCTGGAGCGCCAGAAGCAGGTGGACTTCTCCACCACCATCTTCGTCATCGGCACGCGGCTGCTGGTGCGCAAGGACTCGGGCATCAAGGGCTTCCCCGACCTGGCCGGGAAGAACGTGGTCACCACCGCCGGCACCACCTCGGAGCGGCTGCTGCGCAAGTACAACGAGGACCACAAGCTGGGGATGAAGATCATCAGCGCCAAGGACCACGGCGAGAGCTTCCTGACGCTGGAGACCGGCCGGGCGGCGGGCTTCATGATGGACGACGCCCTGCTCTACGGCGAGCTGGCCAAGGCCAAGCGCCCCGGCGACTGGGTGGTGGTGGGGACGCCCATGTCCCGCGAGGCCTACGGCTGCATGCTGCGCAAGGGCGACGCCCCCTTCAAGAAGGTGGTGGACGCGGCCATCACCCGGCTCATGACCTCCGGCGAGGCCGCGAAGATCTACCAGAAGTGGTTCCAGAAGCCGGTGCCGCCCAAGGGGCTGAACCTGAACTTCCCGCTCTCCGACGACATGAAGGCGCTCTTCGCGCACCCCAACGACAAGGCGCTGGACTAGGCCGCCTCCCGGCCGCCGCGTGAACTACCACTGGAACTGGGGCGTCTTCCTCTCCCGCACGCCGAGCGGGGAGAGCACCTACCTCGGCTGGCTCCTCCAGGGGCTCTGGTGGACGGTGGCCCTGTCGCTGGCCGCCTGGGCCCTGGCGCTGCTGCTGGGCACGATCTTCGGCGTCCTGAGGACCGTGCCCGGCCGGTGGCTCCCGGGCCTGGGCGCCGCCTACGTCGAGCTGTTCCGCAACGTGCCGCTGCTGGTCCAGCTCTTCAGCTGGTACTTCGTGATGCCGGAGCTGCTGCCGCGGGCCTGGGGCGACGCCATCAAGCAGCTCGACCCGATGCTGCAGCAGTTCCTGGCGGCCTGGGTGTGCCTGGGCACCTTCACCGCCGCCCGGGTCGCCGAGCAGGTGCGGGCCGGCATCGGCTCGCTGCCGCGCGGCCAGCGCGCCGCCAGCCTGGCGCTGGGGCTGACCCTGCCGCAGGCCTACCGGCACGTGCTGCTGCCCATGTCGTTCCGCATCATCGTCCCGCCGCTCACCTCCGAGTTCCTCAACGTCTTCAAGAACTCGGCGGTGGCCTCGACCATCGGGCTCATCGAGCTGTCGCGCCAGAGCCAGCAGCTGGTGGACTACACGGCGCAGCCGTACGAGGCCTTCATCGCCGTGACCGTGCTCTACTTGCTGGTGAACGTGGTGGTGATGGCCGGGATGCGCTGGGTCGAGTCCCGCGCCCGCGTGCCCGGCTACATCGGGTCGAAGTGAGGGGTCCGTGTACGACTTCGACTGGAGCTCGATCCCCGGCGCCCTGCCCATCCTGGCCACCGGCGCGCTCATCACCCTGAAGATCACCGCCACCGCCATCGTGGTCGGCATCCTCTGGGGGACCCTGCTGGCGGTGGCCCGGATGTCGGGCCGCCCCTGGCTGGCCTGGCCGGCGGCGGCCTACGTGAACCTGTTCCGCTCCGTGCCGCTGGTGATGGTGATCCTCTGGTTCTACCTCATCGTCCCGCAGCTGCTGCGGCGGGGGCTCGACATCCCCGCCTCCTACGACATCCGCATGGCCTCGGGGCTGGTGGCCTTCGCCCTCTTCGAGTCGGCCTACTACTCGGAGATCATCCGCGCCGGCATCCAGAGCGTGTCCAGGGGGCAGGTGTCGGCGGCGCTGGCGCTGGGGATGACCGGCGGGCAGGCGATGCGGCTGGTGGTGCTGCCCCAGGCCTTCCGCAACATGGTGCCGCTGCTGCTCACCCAGGCCATCATCCTCTTCCAGGACACCTCGCTGGTGTACGTCATCGGCCTGGCCGACTTCTTCGGCGCCGCCTACAAGGTCGGCGACCGGGACGGGCGGCTGGTCGAGCTGCTGCTCTTCGCCGGGTTCCTCTACTTCCTCGCCTGCTTCGGCGCCTCGGTCCTGGTCCGCCGGCTGCAGCGGAGGGTGGCCGCGTGATCCGCTTCCGCGACGTCTCCAAGTGGTACGGCAGCTTCCAGGTGCTCGACGGCTGCAACCTCGAGGTGAACAAGGGCGAGGTGGTGGTGGTCTGCGGCCCCTCCGGCTCCGGGAAGTCCACGCTCATCAAGTGCGCCAACGGGCTGGAGCCCTTCCAGAAGGGGGAGCTCACCGTGGACGGCATCTCGGTGGGCGCCCGGGCCACGAACCTGCCGAAGCTGCGCGCCCGGGTGGGGATGGTGTTCCAGCACTTCGAGCTCTTCCCGCACATGTCGATCCGGGACAACCTGGCGCTGGCGCAGGTGAAGGTGCTGGGGCGCGGGCGCGACGAGGCGGTGGCGAAGGGGCGCAAGCTCCTCGAGCGCGTCGGGCTCGCCGCCCAGGCCGACAAGTTCCCGGGCCAGCTCTCCGGCGGGCAGCAGCAGCGGGTGGCCATCGCCCGGGCGCTGGCGATGGACCCGATCTGCATGCTCTTCGACGAGCCCACCTCGGCGCTGGACCCGGAGATGATCAACGAGGTGCTCGAGGTCATGGTCGAGCTGGCGCGAGAGGGCATGACCATGATGTGCGTGACCCACGAGATGGGCTTCGCCCAGAAGGTCGCGCACCGGGTGGTCTTCATGGACCAGGGGCGCATCGTCGAGGACGCCCCCAAGGCCGAGTTCTTCGGCACGCCGCGCTCCGAGCGGGCGCAGCTCTTCCTCTCGAAGATCCTGCACCACGTCTGACCGGCGCCGGCCCGGCCGGCTCAGTGCGCGGCCGGCTTCGCCTGCTCCCCCTCGAACCAGGCGTGCTCCGGGCGCGCCAGGATCTGCTCGATGACCCCGTTCACGGCGTCGGCCTTGGCCTTCTCGCCGCGCGCCGCGGCGTGGGCCGCGATCTCCCGCGCCTGCGGGATGAGCTTCATGTAGAAGTCCTCGGCCACCTCGAACATCCCGTGCCAGTGGGCGTAGTCCGGCGCCATCATCGAGGCGCCGTGGCGGGCCCGCCGCCCCTCGTGGTGCCAGAGGAGGTACCAGGTCCACTCGATCTCCTCGTCGAACTCCTTCTTCGTCAGCAGCCCCTGCTTGCGGAGCTCGGCCATGAGCTGCAGGCCCGGCTTGGCGAACTTCTCGTCGTAGAGCTGCACGAAGTCGTCGTAGCCGGCGTAGAAGGCGTCCACGTAGGGCGGCGTGTGGCAGACGGTGCAGGCCTGCTTCATCCGCTCCCGCTTCTGCTGCCAGGTGTCGACCACCAGCGCCTTGCGCTTCACCGGGTCGGCCTCGGTCACCACCTTGCGGTCGGCGTCGGTGTCCATCACCAGCGAGACCGGCGGCCGGTTGGTCCAGGAGATGCGCTCGCCGATGTCGTGGGTCACCTTCCCGCCGTTCACGTTGGCGGAGACGTGGCAGCTGGCGCAGGTGGGGGCGGCCGTGTAGTCCTTGCCGAGGACCCAGGAGCGCGCGTCCAGGTTCATCTTGTTCTTCTGGTCGCGGTAGGCGATGCCGTGCTTCGACTCCTCGTAGATCTCCTTCTGCGGGTGGTCGGGGCCGAGGTGGCACTTGCCGCACGACTCCGGCTGGCGGGCGCGCCGCGCCGAGAAGTCGTGGCGGCTGTGGCAGGCGGCGCAGCTCCCGCGCGAGCCGTCCAGGTTGAGCCGGCCGATGCCGGTGTTGGGCCAGCTGCCCGGGAGCAGCACCGGCTTGCCGTCGGCGTCGCGGAAGATGCGCTCCGCCGCCGCCTGGACCGTGGGCTTGCCGTCCGTCCCGGGCTTCAGGTCGTCCACCGTGACCTGCCCGCCGTCCTTGGTCTTGAGCGCCACCTTGCCGCCGTGGCACTGCTGGCAGCCCTGCTGGGCGCTGGCCAGGCCGTTCACCATCCCCATCGACCGGCCCGGCGTGGGGGAGTGGGGCGAGAAGGGCACGCGCGAGCCCTCGGCGATCTCCGCCAGGAAGTTGTCGAGCGAGGCCAGGATGTTCCCGGCCTTGGCGTGGTGGCTGCGCTCGAACTCGAGGTCCTGCTGCTTGTGGCAGCGGGCGCAGTCGCGCGGCGTCACCACCGTCGCCACCACCTCGCCGTAGTGCTCGAAGGCGTCCGCGTCCCCCTTCTCGGCCCGGTGGCACTCGAAGCAGCCGATGCCCTTGGCGGCGTGGCGGCTGCCGCGCCACTCGCCGACGATGCCCGGCGTGTTCATGTCGTGGCAGGTGATGCAGCTCGCCGAGCGCCCGGCGGGGGCGGCCGCCGCCTTGGCCTTGGGCCGGGGCGTGGCGGCGCTCGCCGAGGCGAGGAGCAGCGGGGCGGCCAGCGCGGCCGCGAGTGCGATGCGGGACGAGGACATGGTTCCCTCCGGGGGGTGTCGAGTCGCGAGGCCGCATGATGCACCAGCGGCCCCCTTCCGTGGTACGCCCGGAATGGGGGCCGTGGGTCGCCTTCACCTCACCGCCGCCGGAGATCGAAGGCGACGCGAAAGACGCCGTCGGCCTCGGGGCCGTGGACCGTGGCGCCCAGGTGCCGGGCCAGGGCCAGCATGGGGGCGTTGTCCCCCAGGACCTCGCCCTCCAGCACCCGGGTGCCGCGCCCGCGGGCGTAGGCGAGCATCTTGCGCATCAGCAGCGAGGCGATGCCGCGCCGCTTCTGGTCCGAGCGGACCACCACCGAGAACTCGGCGGCCTCGTTGTCGGGGTCGGCCACCGCCCGCACCACCCCCAGCGTCTCCTCGCGCCCGCCCGGGCCGGGCGCGGTGGCGATGAAGGCCATCTCGCGGTCGTAGTCGATCTGGGTGAGGCGGGCCATCTCGGTGTGGGTGAGGCCCGGGATGAAGTGGAAGAAGCGGAAGCGGATGTCCTCTGGGGTGAGGCGCGAGATGAAGTCGTCGTGCGACGGCTCGTCCTCGGGCCGGACCGGGCGCAGCACCGCCTCCTGCCCGTCGCCGAGCCGGACCGTCTCCTCCAGCCACTGGGGGTAGGGGCGGATGGCGAGCCGGTCCTCGGCGCCGGTGGCCGGCGCCACCCGCAGGTAGGCGTCGATGGCGATGACGCCCCGCTCGTCGGCGAGCAGCGGATCCACGTCCAGCTCCACGATCTCGGGCAGGTCCACCACCAGCTGGGAGACCTTGACCAGGGCCAGCGCCAGGGCCTCCCGGTCGGCGGCCGGGCGGGTGGGGCCCTGCTCCAGCAGCTCCGCCACCCGGGAGCGGGAGATGAGCTCGCGGGCCAGCGGCAGGTTGAGCGGCGGCAGCCCCACCCCGAAGTCCCGGCTGGCCTCGCCGGTCCGCGCCTCGCCGAAGAGGATGACCGGGCCGAAGAACGGGTCCACCGCCACGCCCACGAAGAGCTGCCGGGCGCGCGGCCGGGGCACGTTGCGCTGCACCGTGAAGCCGGTGAGGCGGGCGTCGGGGCGCCAGGTCGACAGGTGCGAGAGCAGGTTGCGGGCCGCCGCCTCCACCGCCTCCGGCGTCTCCAGCGAGACCGCCACCGCCCCCAGCTCGCGCTTGCGCCGGACGTCGGGGGACCGGGCCGCCAGGTCCACCGGGAAGCCGATGCGGCGGGCCAGGGCGGCGGCCTGCTCGGGGGTGTCGGCGGTGTGGGCCTCGGCCACCGGGAGGCCGTAGGCGGCCAGCACCGCCATGCGCTCCGGCGCCCGCAGGAAGTCGCGCCCGTCCTCGAGCGCCCCCCGGATCACCGCCCGCGCCGCGGCGGTGTCGGGCTGGAACTCGGCCGGGACCGAGGGCGGGGTCTGGATCAGGGCGTCGCGGTTGCGCTGCCAGTTGACGGTGAAGCGGAAGGCCCGCACCGCGTCGGCGGGCGTGTCGAAGGTGGCGGCGCCCGCCTCCACCAGCACCTTGCGGGCGGCGGCCAGGGTCTCGCCCCCCATCCAGCAGGTCAGCAGGCTGCAGGGGTGGCCGGCGGCCGCCTGGATCACCGCGCGGGCCGCCTCGGTGCTGCTCGCCAGCGCGCTGGGGGTGTGGATGGCGAGCACCGTGTCCAGCTCCCGGCTCTCCGCCAGGATCCGCACCACCTCGGCGTAGCGGGAGCCGGGCGCGTCCACCTGGATGTCGATGGGGTTGCGCCCGTCCCAGCCCGGCACCGCGGCGCGAAGCTTGGCCGCGGCGGCCTCCGACAGCTCGGCGAGCCGCAGCCCGCCGGCGTACAGCTCGTCGGCGGCCATCACCCCGGCGCCGCCGCCGTTGCTCACCACCGCCAGCCGCTCGCCGTGGCGCGGCCGGGCCCGGGCCAGCGTCCCCACCGCGCTGAAGAGCTCCTCCAGCCGCTCCACCCGCAGGATGCCGGCCCGGCGCAGCGCGGCGTCGAGGACCGCGTCGGGCTCCACCAGCGAGAGGGTGTCGGCCGAGAGCGGCCCCGGCGCCCCGGGCCCGGCGGGCGGGCGACGGCCGGCCTTGATGGCCAGCACCGGCTTGTTGCGGGCCGCGCCGCGGGCGGCGGCCATGAAGCGGCGCCGCTCCCCCAGCGACTCGATGTAGAGCAGGATGGCGCGGGTGTCGGGATCGCTGCCCAGGTAGTCGAGGGCCTCGGCGAAGCCGATGTCGGCGGCGTCGCCCAGCGAGATGAAGTGGGAGAAGCCGATGCGGCGGGGGTGGGCCCAGTCCAGCACCAGGGTCCCCATGGCGTCGGACTGGGAGACGAAGCCGAGCTCCCCGGGCAGCGCCCGGACGCGGGAGAAGCTGGCGTCGAGGCCGAGGTGCGGCACCAGCAGGCCCAGCGTGCCGCCGCCCAGGATCCGCATGTCGTGGGCCTTGGCCGCGGCCAGCATCCGGTCCTGCAGGCTCCGGCCGGCGGCGTCGCGGGTGGTGGCGAGGCCCCGCGCCACCACCACCGCCGCCCGGGTGCCGCGCGCCCCGAGCTCGTCCACCAGCCCCGGCACCGTCTCCGGCGGCGTGCAGAGGATGGCCACGTCGGGGGTGCGCGGGAGGCTCGCGATGTCGGGGTAGGTGAGCACCCCGGCCACCGAGTCGTGGCGCGGGTTCACCGGCATGATGGGGCCGACGAAGCCGCCCGACAGGAGGTTGCGCATGATGACGCCGCCGACCCGCTGCGGCTTGTCGTTGGCGCCGACGACCGCGACCGAGCGGGGCCGGAACATGCGCTCGAGGTAGGTGGTGCTCATGTGCGCCCAGTATAGGGGCGAACCGCCCCGCGGCCTCGGGGCCCGGCGGCACCCGCTTGCGGCGCCCTGCCGCGGCGTGAATCCTTTGAAATCCGCCCCGCGCGCGAGTATAAATTGGTAATGGAGCACCGGAATACCGAGATGCCCGGCGTTCCCTTCGACATCCGGCCGGCGCGGGCGGCCGATCTGCAGACGGTGGTCTCCCTGGACGAGGAGACCACCGGCATCGCCAAGGTGGCCTACTGGAAGGACCGCCTGGAGCGGTACGCCGGCGGCCAGCCCGACCGCTACTTCCTCATCGCCGAGAAGGAGGGGCGGCCCGTCGGCTTCATCGTCGGCGAGGTCCGGGCCTGGGAGTTCGGGTCGCCGCCCAGCGGCTGGATCTTCGCCATCAACGTGAACCGGGGCGCCCGCCAGGACGGGCTGGGCACGCAGCTCTTCGAGGCGGTCTGCGACCGCTTCCGGCGGTCCGGGGTGCGCCAGGTCCGCACCATGATCGCCAAGGAGGACAAGCTGGTGATGTCCTTCTTCCGGAGCCAGGGCATGATGGCCGGGCCGTTCGTCGAGCTGGAGAAGGGGCTGGCGCCGTGAAGATCCAGAAGGCCACCCGCTTCGCGCTCTACGCGGTGCTGGAGCTGGCCCGGGACCCGGAGCGGCAGTTCTCGGCCGGCGAGATCGCGGAGCGCTTCGAGATCTCCGGCCACCACCTCTCCAAGGTGCTGCGCACCCTGGGCCGGGCCGGGCTGGTGGAGGCGCTGCGCGGCGCCGGCGGCGGCTACCGCTTCCGGGGAAACCGGAAGCGCGTCACGCTGCTCGACGTCATCCAGCACTTCGAGCCGGTGGCGTCGCGCGACGGGGCCCGCGAGCCGGGATCGCGCACGCCCGAGGGGCGCGCCCTGGGGCGCGTCATCGACGAGATCGACGACATCGCCCGGGCGACGCTGGGCTCCATCACCCTCGCCACCATGCGCAAGCTCATCGACCAGGACCGCCGCGAGGCGGCGGCCCGGCCGGCGGAGCGCCGGGCCCGCGCGTCGCCGGTGGAGTAGGGCCCGCCCGCCGCTCGTCCCCCGCCGCGCCTGCGCCCGCGGCGCGGCCTGGATCCCTTGTCCGTAGGGCGGGGGCTTGTCCCCCGCCCAGCGCGGGGATCACGGCCTGGCGGCCGGGCGGGGACGAGCCCCGCCCCTACAGGACGGAAACCCTGGATCCCGACGGGACGGAAACCCTGGATCCCGTGTCCGTAGGGCGGGGGCTCGTCCCCCGCCGCCCCGCGCCCGCGGCGTGGCCTGGATCCCTCGTCCGTAGGGCGGGGGCTCGTCCCCCGCCGCCCCGCGCCCGCGGCGTGGCCTGGATCCCTCGTCCGTAGGGCGGGGGCTCGTCCCCCGCCGCCCCGCCGCCCCGCCGTTCAGCCCTCGGCCGCGAGGCCGTGCAGGAAGAGCCGGAAGATGCGCTCGGCCATCTCCTCGGGGGAGAGCGGCCCGCTGCTCCGGAACCAGGTCTCGGTCCAGTTCAGCATGCCGAAGAGCAGCAGGGCGTAGGTCTTCTGCTGCGGCGGCCGCCCCCGCCGCAGCGCCGGGTTCACCTCGGCGACGAGCTCGCCCACCCGCTCGATCATCCGGCGCTCGACGTCGACGATGGCCCGGTGCTGCCGGGGCGGCAGGAACTTCAGGTCGTACATCAGCACGGCGTGGCCGGCCCGGGCCGAGAGCGAGCGCCGCACCCAGGTGGCCACCAGGGCGTGGAGCCGCTCCTCCGGCGGCGCCGCCCGGGCCAGCACCTGCTCCAGGGCGGCCAGGTTCCCCTCGGCGTGGTCGCGGATGATCGCGAAGAGCACGTCCTCCTTGGCCGGGAAGTAGTGGTAGAGCATCGACTTGGTGGCGCCGCAGGCGCGGGCCACGTCCGCCAGCTTGGCGTGGGCGTAGCCGATGCGCGCGAAGAGCGCCGCCGCCGCGTCCAGGATCGCCTGCCGCTTGTCGCCGTAGTCCTCCGCCTGGGGCCTGGCCATGCCGCTCCTCCCGTCATTAGTAGACCGACGCGTCGGTCTATGATACGGTGCTTCCCGTCTCCGGCCAAGTGCCTTCACCACCGGCCCCGCGGGGGCCCAGGGAGCGCCGATGTTCTCGAGCAGCGAGGAGCTGGACTCCCTC
>JAJZTO010000297.1 GCA_021848865.1 Myxococcales bacterium | reverse complement strand
CGCTTCCTGGAAGGCGATCCGGACCGGCCCCTGGTGGTGGGCGCGGTCTACAACGGCCCGGCGCCCCCGCCCATCCCGCTGCCCGACGACAAGACCCGGAGCACGCTGCGCACCGAGTCCAGCATCGGAGGCGGCGGCTACAACGAGCTCCGCTTCGAGGACCTGGCCGGGTCGGAGGAGATCTTCCTCCGGGCCCAGAAGGACGAGGCCATCGAGGTCCGGCGCGACAAGGTCCAGCGGGTCCGCGCCAGCGAGACGCTGGAGGTCGACCAGGACCGGTCCCTCCTGGTGAAGGGGAACCAGGAGCTGGATCTCACCGGCAGCGATGCGGGCACGGTGTCGGGCAGCCAGACGCGAACGGTGGCCTCGGAGCGCCGGACCTCCGTGGATGGCGACCACGCCGAGACAGTGGCCCTGGCGGCGGCGGTCGCCGTCGGCGGCGCCCGCGCGGTCACGGCGGGGCTGGCCGGCGCGGAGACGGTGGGCGCGGCGGCCGCCCTCACCGTGGGCGCGGCCTACGCCGTCACCGTCGGCGGCGTGCACAACACCGCGGTGGGCGGCCTGCTCGGCCGGCAGGTGGCCGGAGCCCGGGTGGAGGTGATCGGGGAGCGGCGCGAGGAGCGGGTGGGCGAGGACTCCACCTGCCAGGTGGGCGGCGACCTCGCGCAGGAGGTGAAGGAGCAGGCCGCCCGCAACACCACCGGCGACCACCAGGAGCAGGTGGACGGCGAGGTGGGGGCCGAGGTGGTGAAGGGCGTGGAGTGGAAGGCCCAGGAGCTCACCCTGGAGGCGGAGAGCAAGGTCACCGTGCTGGTGGGCGGGAAGGCGGTGCTCACCGTGGACAGCTCCGGCAACGTGAAGCTCGGGGTCGGCAAGCTGCTCGTGGAAGGCAGCCAGCTCACCCTGAAGGGCTCCAAGATGGAGGTCGGGGGCTCGGGCTCGGCGGCCAGCGGCTCGGCCTCGGTGACGAAGCTCAAGCCCATGAAGGGGGACAGGGCCTTCGTGGAGATCTCCATGAAGGACCAGGACGGGAATCCGCTGCCGAACGAGCTCTTCAAGGTCGAGTTCCCCGACGGCACGGTGAAGGAGGGCCGGACGGGCGGCAGCGGCAAGGCATGGGTGCCGGGCGCCAAGGAGGGCAAGGTGAAGCTGGGCTTCCCGGCCCTGGACCAGAAGTCGCTGAAGTGAGCGGGTGGCGGAGGGAACGGGCCGATGGGCAAGAAGCACGTCGTCAAGCGGGGGGAGTGCCTCTCCCGGATCGCCAGATCCTACGGCTTCAAGAGCTACCGGGAGCTGTACGACCACCCCGACAACGCGGCCTTCAAGGCCAGGCGGCCCGACCCGAACCTCATCCATCCCGGCGACGAGATCCAGATCCCCGCGCGCAAGGGCTCCAAGGACGAGGGCTCCACCGGCGGCACCAAGGAGGTGAAGGTCGAGCTCCCGCTGATCATCGTGGCGGTGGGCTTCGTCCAGGACGAGGAGGTCCGCGAGGACGCGACCGACCAGCCGGCGCAGATCGTGAACCTCCCGCGGGACGCGAAGTGGGTGGACGACGAGGTGGTGAAGAGCATCGACCGGCTGGGCCAGAAGCCCCGGGTCAAGGTGCGGTTCAACCGGCCCGGCAAGCACCCCTTCAAGCTCCAGGTGGTCCCGGGCCCGAAGAACAGCGCCTACTCGGGCGCCGAGGAGGGCCGGAACGCCGCCTACCTGCACGAGAAGGCGGCCAAGGACTACACCACCGACGCCGACGGGACGAAGGTCGTCGACGACCTGGCCGTCTCCTGCGCCGGCAAGGACGCCTTCGCCTTCCGCGCCACCGGCGACGGCACCGCCCACACCGGCCCCACCCTGGGCTGCGTCCGCGCGGTCTGGCTCCAGGAGCTGAAGATGAAGGGGGCTCCGGCCGCCACCACGCTGGCCTCGGCCCGGGGAGAGCTCGCCAAGGCCGGCATCCTGGTGGAGCAGCTCCCCGCGGCGGAGATGGACCGGATGGAGAACGTCTCCGCGGCTCCCGCCGACACCACGGCGCTCAAGGACAAGGCGCGCACCGCCTATTCCTCCTCCAAGGCCGGCGGCAAGGAGCCCTACGTGGTGGCCGTGGTCTACACCGACCACCTGGCCGTGAAGGACGCGGGCAAGGAGATCCAGCTGTCGAACGTCAGGGCCGGGCCGGGCCGGTCGGACGTGGTCGTCGACATCGTGGACGCCGCCAACGGCAACCGGGTGAAGCGGCTCTGGAACGACATCGTGACCGGGGAGGGCTGGTTCGTGTCCGCACGGTTCGTGAAGGAGGGCGGCACCTCGCCGGCGGACGAGGTGGCCATCCCGCAGGCGAGCTGCACCGCCCTGCCGGCCGCCGGCTCGCACAAGACGC
Source organism: Myxococcales bacterium (assembly GCA_021848865.1). Taxonomy (GTDB): domain Bacteria; phylum Myxococcota; class Myxococcia; order Myxococcales; family Anaeromyxobacteraceae; genus JACRMN01. The sequence goes on along the minus strand of JAJZTO010000297.1, from coordinate 1,748 downwards.
AGGTGCAGGTGAAGGTCTCGGACCTGCCCGTCCCCAGCGGGACCAAGGGCACGCTCGTCCTCAAGGTGAACTGGGTGAACCGGATGCGCGCCGGGCTCTCCATCCCCGGCGGGAACCTGGTGGTCATCTGCACGCGCGCCTGGTGGCGGGCCGAGTCGGACGCGGACCAGAACAGCACCCTGGTCCACGAGCTCGGCCACCACCTGGGCATGGTCCCCGACGGCACCGGGACGGGCCTGGACGCCACGCCCCACCAGTACAGCGGGAAGGGGCACGTGGGGTCCCACTGCCACACCGGCGTCCCGGACCAGGCCAGCTACGCGAACGCCAGCGGCACCTGCGTGATGTTCGGCGCCTCCGGGAACCTGGCCTTCTGCCCGGACTGCGCCCAGGCGGCCCGCAAGGTGGACGTGAGCAAGGGATGGACCGCATTCTGAGCAATGCAGGGTGGCGCCTGGCCGCCCTGGCGGCAGGGCTGGCGGCGGCCGGGGGGTGCCTCCCGGCCCGGGCGGGAGAGAGAGAGCGACGCATGACCGACGCCGACGAGGCCTTCTTCCAGGTGGACCTGGAGTCCAGCTCCGAGAGCCCCTGCTCCCCGAGGCCGCCGGGACCCTCCTGGCGCGGGGTCCTCATCCGGGCGCCGTCGCGCGCGCCCTTCGGGAAGGGCGTCCCGCCCGGCGGCCACGGCGCCTTCGCCACCATCCCCATCTGCGGCTACAGCCTCGTCGAGGCCGGCGGGGAGCCGGGCCAGGGGATCGTCCTCACCGCCGTGAACCGCGCCACCGGGAAGCGCTACGCGGCGCCGCTGGTGACGCCCGAGGAGGGCACCGTCGCCCCGGAGCCCATCCACGCCCCCGTGCCCTCCTCCCGCCTCGAGGGGCTCTCCAGCGGCGGCTTCTTCAACACCAACCTCCTCTGGACGCTGGACCTGCCCCGGGCACCGGCGGTGTACGAGATCCAGGCCCAGCTCAAGGGATACACGTCCAACACCGTGACGGTGGAGCTCTACGATGCCTCGCCCGACCGCTGAACGGCTCCGCCGGTCCCCGGCCGCCGCGCGCGCCGCGCGCCCCGCGCCTCCCGGCCGCGAAGCCGCGCTGGCTCCGCGCGTCGGCTGGCTGGCCGCCGGCAGCGCCCCGGGCCGGCTGCGGGCCGACTGGCCCGGCAACGGGGAGGGACCGGTGGAGGCCCGCGCGGTGGTGCCGCTGGACGGCCCGGCGGTGGAGGCGGCGGTCCGCGACCGCCGCCCGGTGGTCCTCCTCTTCGAGGACGGCGACGAGCGGCGGCCCATCGTCGTGGGCCTGGTCCAGTCCTCGACGCCGCTCCTCGACGCGGTGCTGGGCGCGGGCCTCGCCTCCGCGCCGGCCGCGGCGCCGGCCGAGGGGGATGGGCGCCGGCGCCTCCTCCGCGCCGAGGACGAGCTGGTCCTCGAGTGCGGCAAGGCCTCCATCACCCTGCGCCGCAACGGCAAGGTGGTCATCCGCGGCACCTACGTCGAGACCCGTTCCGCCGGCACGAACCGCATCAAGGGCGGCGCGGTGAAGATCAACTGAGCCATGAGCACCGGCGCCCCCATCCTCTGGGACGTGGTCGAGGAGCACCTCGAGGAGGCGGCCTTCCTCTGGACGGGCTGGGAGCGCGCCCTGGACTCGCCGCTCTTCACCCCGGCGATGGTGGCCTCCGGCCCGGAGCACCGGCTGCTCGCCCACCTCGACGCCCTGCGGGTGGGCGGCGAGCCGATGGCCCGG
>JAJZTO010000296.1 GCA_021848865.1 Myxococcales bacterium | reverse complement strand
TTCTGGGAGCTCTTCGACCTGCTGCTCGGGGAGGGCGGCCCGGCGCCGGACGGGGCCGGCGCGGCGCGGCGCCCGGCCGACCCGGAGCTGTTCGCCGCCGCCCAGCGCGAGGCGGCGCGGGAGCTGGCGCGCGACCCGCGGGCGCGGGGGCTGCTCTACGTCGGGACCCGCGAGGCCGCGGCGGCGCCGCTCCTCGCCGCCCTGCCGCCGCCCGCCGGGACGGCGCGCGCCGGCGACGCCTCGGCCCGGGTGGGCCTGCTCGGCCCGCGCGGCGCCGCGCCCGAGCCGCCGCCCCACCCGCTGCTCACCCGGGTGCCCGCCGACGGCGACCGGCGCTTCCAGGAGCACGAGTTCCTGCTCTTCCTCTCCGAGCAGTCGGCCTACGCGCTGCTGCAGCGGCCCGGCGGCCCCGCCTTCCACACCGCCGACCCGCCGCTGGTGGACGCCCTGGTGTCCCGGCTGCAGGCCCTCTACGACCTGGAGCCCATGTAGCCGTGGCCCCGCCCCGCAAGATCCTGGTCGCCGACGGCGACCCGGCCACCGCCCGGGCCCTGGCCCCGGCGCTGCGCCGCCAGGGCTGGACGGTGCACGCCGCCCGCGACGGCACCCGCGCGCTGCAGCTCGCCATCCTCCGGGCCCCCGACGTGGTGCTCTTCGACGAGGACTGCCCGCTGCTCGACGCCCGGACCTTCGCCCGCATCCTGCGGACCAACCCGCGCACCGCCGCCATCCGGGTGGTGGTGCTCGCGGCCCGCGCCGACCCGGGCCGGGCCCGGCTGGGCGGGGTGCTCGCGAAGCCGCTGCGGCCGGCCGAGGCGCTGGCCCGCGTCGAGCAGCTCTGGCGCCGCGCCGAGGCGGCCCGGACGGTGGCCGCCGAGGCCCGCGAGCTGGAGGGCAACCTGGCGCAGATGCCGCTCGTCGACCTCCTCCAGGTCCTGGGCCAGAACCGCAAGAGCGGCCGGCTCGACCTCTCGCGCGGCGGCGAGCGGGCCGAGGTCCTGCTGCGCCAGGGCCGGGTGGTGGACGCCGCCTGCGGGCCGGTCGAGGGGGAGAAGGCGCTCTTCCGGCTGCTGGCCCGGCGCGAGGGGGCCTTCGCCTTCCGGGCCGGCGAGGCCGGGGAGGGGGCGGGGCGGATCGACCGGCGCACCGAGGAGCTGGTGCTGGAGGGCTTCCGCCAGGCCGACGAGACGGCGGCGCTCTGGCCCGCGCTCCCGGCGCCGGAGGAGCGGGTGGAGCTGGCGGTGGCGCCGGAGGCGCTGCCCCCGGGGCTGCACCCGGTGACGGCCGAGGTGGTGGCGCGGCTCTCGGGTCCGCTGCCGCTCCGGGAACTGCTCGACCGGACCGAGGCCACCGACCTCGAGGTGCTGCGCGCGGTGGCGGCGCTGCTGGAGAAGGGGATGGCCCGGCGCCGCGGGGCGCCCCCGCCGGCGCCGGCCGCCGAGCCGCTGCTGGGCCCGGCCGAGATGCACCAGCTCCGCGCCCGGGTGGCCCGCGGGCGCTGGAGCGGCGCCCAGGCGGTGGGCAAGGTGGTGGTGGCCGGCGGCGGCCCGCTGGCCCGCCGCGCGGCGCTGGCGCGGCTCGCCGCCGTGCCCGGCTACGCCGCCGCCCCGGAGCCGGCCGCCGGCCTGGGGGCGCTCTGCCGCCTCGACCTCGGCGAGGGGCTGCTCCTCGACTTGGCCGTCCTGCCGCTGGAGGAGAGCCTGCTCCCGGCCTTCCGCGCCTTCGCCGCCGGCGCGCTGGGGGCGCTGCTGCTCCTGCCGGCGGAGGGGCTCGGCGAGGAGCACGCCGCGGCGCTGCGCGACCTGCACCTGCCGGTGGTGGCCTGCGGGCCGTCGCCCGAGGCGGTGCCGGCGCCGCTGGCCGGGGGGCCCGCCCCGGCCGCCTTCGGCGGGGCCGACGCCGCCGAGGCGCTACGGGCGCTGCTGGCAGGGGCCGGGCGGGGTCCCTCCGCGGCCTTCACGCCGCCCTGAGGCGGCGGCCTCGCCCAGCGCCGCGCGGGCCCGGGGGTCGCGGCACAGCAGCCGCATCTCCGCGGCGGTGAGGAAGGCCACCCGGCGCAGGCGGCGGCCCGAGATGGTGAGCCGGAAGCGCTCCCCCTCCCGCACCACCGCCACCGGGTCGCCTTGCGCCAGCGACCGCTCCAGGGAGCGCAGGTGGCGGTGGATGCGCAGGGCGCGCCTCCCCTCGGGCGAGGAGAAGGCCTCGAAGTGGCGGTTCCGGCTGAAGCCGGGCTGCTCCCGCAGCCGGAGCACGGCGCGCTCGACGAAGTCCATCGCCGGCGAGCGTAGCAGGGGCCTGCCGTCCCGGGCCAGCGGCGGGTCAGCGCGCCTTGCCGGTGAGGAAGTCGGCCAGGGCCCGGTCGGCGCGGTAGATGTGGCTGCGCAGCCACCCGGTGAGCTGGGTGTTCACGCGGATGATGAGGCTGGCGGTGGCCCCGTCGCGCAGGTACTCGGCCTCCAGCGCCCGCAGCTCGGCGCGGAAGCCCTCGTGCTCGGCGCGGTGGTCGGCGAGGCCGGCGTAGCCGCGCGCCTCCATCTGCGCCTCCTCGGCGGTGAAGTGGTGGGAGGCGTACTCCTCGAGGAAGGTGAGGGTGCGCCCCACCTCGTCGCGGCTGCGCCCGGCGCGGATGGCCTCGAGCAGCGCGTCGAGCCGGCGGAACAGCTCCTGGTGCTGCGCGTCGATGTCCTCGATCCCCGTGACCAGCGTGGGATCCCAGGTGATGGCCACGTCGCCCCCCTCGGTCGGCCGTCCCCGCGGAGTCTACCGGCGCCCACCGGTCCGGGGAAGCGCGGCCTCGCTCAGGGGAGGGCGGCGCGCTCCACCGCGCGCTCCACCGCCCGCCGCGCCCGGGCGCCGCCGGGGCCCACCAGCACCGCCAGCAGGTTGCGGCGGGAGAAGGCGGCGCGGGCCACCCGCTGCACGTCGGCGGCGGTGACCCGCTCGACGCGGCGGCAGCGCTCCTCGAAGCTCTCGGGCGCCTCCACCAGCTCCCCCGAGCCGTGCCAGCCGGCCAGCTCCGCCGGGCTGTCGAGCGAGAAGGCCAGCGTGGTGCGGTGGCGGCGCTGCACCCGCGACAGCTCCTCCTCCCCCACCGGCCGCGCCGCCAGGTCGGCCAGCACCCGCAGCACCTCCTCCACCACCCGCGGGAGCTTGCGCGGGGCGCAGGCCCCGTCCACCACGAACAGGCCGGCGTCGGAGAAGGTGTCGATGCCGGCGTGGAGCGAGTAGGCGAGCCCGCGCCGCTCCACGACCTCGAAGGGCAGGCGCGAGGAGAGGCCGTCGTCGAGGATGCGGCGCAGGACCATGAAGGCCGGGAAGTCGGGGTGGGGCTCGGGCGGGCAGGGGAAGTTCAGGGAGAGCTCGGCCTGGGCGTCGTCGTGGCCGGTCAGCTCCACCACCGGGCCGCGCGGCCAGGGGGGCGGGGGCCGGTCCACCGAGCGGCGGCCGCGCGGCAGGCCGCCGAGGTGCCGCGCCGCCAGCTCCAGCACCTCCGGCTCCCGCACCGGTCCGGCCACGCACAGCACCAGGTTCTCCCCCACGTAGAAGCGGCGCAGGTGGGCGCGGACGTCGGCGAGGGCGATGCGCCGGATGGTCCGCGGCGTCCCGGCGATCTTCAGCGCCAGGCCGTGGCCGCGGAAGGCCAGCCGCTTGGCCAGGTTGTCCGGGTCCACGTCCTTCCCGTCGGCGTCCACCTCGTCGAGGATCTCCTCCAGGATGACCTCGCGCTCGACGTCGATGTCGGAGAGCAGCGGCCGGGAGATCAGGTCGCCCAGCACCCCGAGGCCGGTCCCGAGCTCGCCGGCGTCGATCGGGGTGTAGTAGCAGCCGTGATCGCGGGCGGTGACGCCGTTCAGGCTGCCGCCGGCCGACTCCACCAGCGCGTTCATGGCCACGGTGTCGGGGTAGCCCTTCGACCCGCGGAAGAAGAGGTGCTCCAGGAAGTGGGAGACGCCGTTCACCCCCGGCTCCTCGTGGCGCGAGCCGGCCCGGACGTAGAGGGCGATCATCGCCGAGTGGAGCCCCGGGGCCGGCACCGTCACCACCCGCAGGCCGTTCTCGAGGAGGGCGCGGCGCGCCTCGCCCCAGCGGGCGCCGCGGAGCGGGCCGGGCGCCCGCGGGCGCGGGG
>JAJZTO010000295.1 GCA_021848865.1 Myxococcales bacterium | reverse complement strand
GGCCCAAGCGCCCCCCCGCCGCAACGCGGCCTTCGTCACCGCGCCGGACGGCTCCCTCATCGCGGCGTACCGGAAGATCCACCCCTTCTCCTACGGCGAGGAGCACCAGCACTACAGCGGCGGCGAGGCCTGCCCGCTGTTCGAGGTGGACGGCATCCCCTGCGGCCTGCAGATCTGCTACGACCTGCGCTTCCCCGAGCCCTTCCGCGCCCTGGCCGCGGCGGGCGCCGACCTGCTCTGGGCCGAGAGCCTCTGGGATCTCGGGGAGGCGCGGGCCGCCCTGGCCGCCGGCCGCGCCACCGGCCTGCCCGTCGCCGTCTCGCTCACGCCGTCGCCCTCGGCCGGCGTGCTGGTCCTGGCGGACGGCACCCCGGCGGAGGAGGCCCTGCGCGCCCTCGCCTCCGACGGCGCCGCCGCCGTGGGCGTGAACTGCCTGCTCCCCGGAGCGGGCCTCGCGGAGCTCGCGGCCGCGCTCCGCGACCTCCCGGTGCCGCTGCTGGTGAAGCCGTCGGCCGGCCTGCCGGGCGCGGTGCTCGCGCCGGGGCCCTTCGCGGCCTGGGCCTGGTCCGCGGTGCGGGCCGGGGCACGATGGGTGGGCGGCTGCTGCGGCGCCGGCCCGGAGCACCTCGCGGCGATCGCTCAGCTGGCGCGGGGATAGGAGCCGAGCAGGTGCAGCCCGTGCACCCGCTCGAGCACGCCGGCGATGGCCTGGGCGCCCAGGGGGTCCTGCCGGTGCCCCTCGAAGTCGAGGAAGAAGATGTAGTGGCCCATGGCCTGCTTGTTGGGCCGGCTCTCGATGCGGGAGAGGTTGATCCCGCGGCTGGCGAAGACGCCGAGCACGTCGTGGAGCCCGCCGGGCCGGTCGCGGTCCAGGGTGAAGGCGATGCTGGTGCGGTCCCGGCCGGTGGGCTTCTCGTCGTCCCGCGTCACCAGCACGAAGCGGGTGACGTTGGCCTCGCCGTCCTGGATGTTCTCGCGCAGCACCGCGAGGCCGTACCGCGCGGCCCCGGCCCGCGAGCCGATGGCGGCGCAGCCCGGGCGGGCCGCCGCCTGACGGGCGGCCTCGGCGGTCGAGGGCATGACCTCGTGGGGGACGCCGGGCAGGTGGGCCCGCAGCCAGCCGGCGCACTGCCCGAGCGGCTGCGGGTGGGAGAGCACGCGCGTGACCGCCGCCAGCTCCACGCCCTCCGGGGCCAGCAGGTTCTGGCGGACCGGCAGCAGCACCTCGCGCCGGATGCGGAGCCCGGGCCGGTGCACCAGCAGGTCCAGGGTGGCGGCGATGCTCCCCTCCAGGCTGTTCTCGATGGGCAGGAGCCCGGCGTCGCACTCCCCCTTCAGCACCGCCTCGAAGATGTCGGCGAAGGAGGGGTAGTCGCGCCGCTCGGCCCCCCGGGCCAGGTCGCAGAGGGACAGCGCCTCCTCGCTGAAGGTGCCGGGCGGTCCGAGGTAGCCGATGCGCATGGAGCGGGGAATCTACCAGGGCGCGGCGCGGCGCTCCATCGGCCGGTGCGCCGCGGGGCCGGCTCAGGCCAGGCCCGCCGCCTCGGGCGCCAGCGGCGCCGGGTGGCGCAAGGGCAGGCGCACGGTGAACTCGGTGCCCTGCCCGGCCGCGCTGGCGAACTGCAGGGTGCCCCCCATGCTCTGGATCACCCGCCGGCTGATGGTCAGGCCGAGCCCCATGCCCCGTCCCGGCCCCTTGGTGGTGAAGAAGGGCGTGAAGAGCCGCTGCTGGACGTCGTCGGGGATGCCGGGGCCGTTGTCCTTCACCTGGAGCACCAGCTCGCTCCCCTCCACCCGGCCCCGGAGCTGGACGCGGCCGGTGCCCTCCGGGACCGCCTCGATGGCGTTCTGGACCAGGTTCGTCACCACCTGGCCCAGCTCCTCGGGGACGCACTCGACCACGCCGTCGCCCTGCAGGTCGAGCGCCACCTCGACGTGCCGCCCCGTCGCCGGCAACACCACCCCCACCACGGTCCGGGCCGCCTCCCAGGCGTCGTGGGGGACGAGCTCGCGCCGGTACCCGGCGCGCCCGTAGCGGCCCATGAGCTCGACCGTGCCGGCGAGCCGCTTGAGCCCCGAGTCGGCGACCGAGAGCAGCTCCCGCACCCGCGCGCCGATGCGGGCGGCCCGCTCCCGCTCGGCCGCGTCGAGGGGCCGCCCCACGGCGGCGTCCAGCAGCGCCAGGGAGTCCTCGCTGTCCTGGCGCACCCGGCCCAGGGCGTTCTTCACGTAGTTCAGCGGGTTGTTCATCTCGTGGGCCAGGCCGGCGGCGACGATCTCCAGCGACTCCATCCGCTGGTGCAGGACCAGGTCCGCCGTCTGCTCCTTGGCCCGCACCAGCTGCCGGGCGCAGGTGAGCAGCTCCTTGGGCGAGAAGGGCTTCGTCAGGTAGGCGCTCACCCCGGTCTCCAGCCCCTTCACCCGGTCGTCCAGCTCGCCCCGGGCGGTGAGCATGATGACCGGGAGGTGGCTCGTCGCCGGGTCCGCGCGCAGCCGCCGCGTCAGCTCCAGACCGTCGATCCCCGGCATCATGAGATCGGTCACCACCAGGCTGGGGCGCTCCCGACGCGCCAGCTCCAGCCCCTTGAGCCCGTCGGGCGCGGCCAGCACCTTGAACTGGCGCCGCAGCGTCATGTGGATGAACTGGACGATCTGCGGGCTGTCCTCCACCACCACCGCGGTGTAGGGCCGGATCTCCTCGTCGGTGTCCCGGTCCACCACCCGGCGCTCGGCCGCCTCCGCGATGTCCAGCAGGCGGAAGTCCAGCCCCGACGCGAGCTGCACCGCCCAGTCGATGCCCGCCTGCGCGTCGGTCCCGGGGGCCGCCGCCGGGGTGGCCAGGCTCTCGGGGCGGAAGTGCGCCCGCCCCCGGCGCAGGCTCACGCGGAAGCGGGCCCCCCGCCGCCCGTCGCTGTGGGCCTCGATGGTCCCGCCGTGGAGCAGGACGATCTCCCGCGCCAGCGCCAGGCCGATGCCGGCGCCGCCGTAGCGCCGCGTCCCCTCCATGTCCACCTGGTAGAAGCGCTCGAAGAGCCGGGAGGCCCGCTCCGGGGGGAAGCCGGGGCCGTCGTCCTCCACCTCCACCACCACCGCGTCCGGAGCCTCCCGCAGCGAGACCACCACCTGCCCGCCCGGCGGCGTGAACTTGATGGCGTTGGAGAGCAGGTTGACGAAGACGCGCTCCATGCGCTCCAGGTCGCACCAGACCTTCGCCCGCGGCACCTCCGGCCGGAAGTCGAGGCCGATGTTCTTGCGCCGGGCCAGCACCTGGCTCTGCTCCGTCAAGGCGCGCAGGTGCTCCGCCAGGTCCTGCTCCTTCACGTCGAGCCGCAGGCGGCTCTCCTCGAGCCGCGACAGGTCCAGCAGGTCGTTGATGAGCTTGAGGAGCTTCAGGGCGCTGCGGAACATCGTCGAGAAGGAGCTCTTCTGCGCCGGGGTGAAGCTCCCCATCTCCCCCTGCATCAGCAGCTCGAGCGGCGTGAGGATCATCGCCAGCGGCGTCCGCAGCTCGTGCGTCATGTTGGCGAAGAACCGGGACTTGAACTGGTCCAGCTGCTGGAGCTCGAGGTGGGCCTTCTCGAGGTTGGCGGTGGTGCGCTCCAGGCGGACCCGCTGCTCGTGCTGCTCCCGCTGGGTCCGGAACAGCAGCACCTGCCCGACCCCGGCGATCAGCGCGGTGGCCGAGAGGAAGGCCAGGTTGGACAGCGCCTCCCGGATCGGGCCCACGCTCGACTGGACCAGGTTGACGACGAGGAAGGTGCCGACGATGGCCGAGTGCGTGACGACGACGACGCGCGGCCGCCACACGAAGAGAAGCCCGGCAGCCACCACCACCAGGGTGATCCCGGCGTAGTACGGCGAGGCCAGCCCCCCGACGAACGAGGTCATGAGGGCGATCCCGGCGGCTGCGAGCCACAGGTACGCGGCGGCGAGGTACTCCAGCGACGGCCCGGTCGCCGGCGGCCGGGCCCCGATGAGGAGCAGCAGCGACAGCGCGACGAACGCTGCGCGAGTGCTCCAGAGCCACGGCAGGGCCTCGCGCGGCGCGATGACGACGTCGAGCGCGCCAAAAGCCGGGTACAGCGTCAAGCCGATGAAGAGGGCCGTCCGGAGCCCGCGCCGGTTTCGCGCCTCGAGCCAGCGGCGCCAGAGCGGCTCGACGGAATCCTCAGATCGGAA
>JAJZTO010000294.1 GCA_021848865.1 Myxococcales bacterium | reverse complement strand
GGGCCCGGGCCGTCGGCGGGCGGGGCGCCGGCGGGGAGCGCCCAGGGCGCCGCCGCGGCGCCGAGCGACCGCAGGCGGGCCGCGGCGAGCTGGCCGTACCAGGCGTCGGGCCCGGCCGCCTGCCGCGCCAGCCGGTAGAGGCGCCGCTGCGCCGCCGGGCGCCCGTCGAGGCGAGCCAGCCAGTAGAGCGCGCCGGCCCGGTGCGGACCGGGGAGGAGGGCACGCAGCGCGGCGCGCGCCGGGCCGCGGTCGCCGGCCCGCACCAGGCTCCAGGCCGCGAACCAGCGGGCGTCGTCGGCGCGCCGGGAGTGCCGGTGCGCGCGGACCCAGGCGCGCAGCGACCGGGAGGCCTCGACGTAGCGCCCGGCGTCGTAGGGGAGCCAGGCGGCGAGGAAGGAGGCGTCGTCGGCGAGGTCGCGCTGCTGCGGCGCGGGCAGGCCCGGGACCGGGACGCGGGAGCGCGCCAGCTCGCGGTAGAGGCGGATGGCCTGGTCCCGGCGCCCGGCGCGCGCCGCGGCGCGCGCCAGCGCCAGGCGCGCGGCGGCCTGCGAGCCGTCGTCGCAGGCGCCGGAGACGAGGGCGGCGCGCGCCGCTCCCTCGGCCTCGGCGGGATGCCCCAGCGCCAGCAGCGCCAGCGCCAGCAGCGCGCCGGCGCGCGCGGCCTCGGAGGGCGAGCCGTCCGCCAGGGCGTCGAGCTCGGCGAGCGCCTCGCGCGGATGGGCGGAGGCCAGCAGGAGCTCGGCGCGGGCGAGCCGCTCACCGGGAGCGGCGCCGGCGGCCGGGGACGGCGGGGGGGAGAGGGCGGCGCGGTCGGCGCGGCCCGCGCCGGACTCCTCCCGGGCGGCGGCCGCGGCCGCGCGCGTGACCGCGTCGATCCACTCGGAGAGCGGCTCCGGACCCGCTCTCACCGTCAACGGAGCGAGGGTCAAAAACGCGCAAAAAAGGCCGCCCAACGCGAAAAAATTGCCTCGCGAAGTACATGAAATCACGGATGAAACATTGTCGCAGCGAACGTTTGCCCCCCGATCGAGGGACGGGCCTTGACTCCGCTTGGAGCGAGGCGCATATAGGCCGCGATTCGAGAGGTCCTGGCGCGTCGCGCGTGTCGAGCCGCTGACGACGGGGGTTGCGCGGCGAAGGAGCCAGGACTGCGAGGGGAGAGGCGCGGTCGCCCGCGGTCCGGCTAGGCGCTTCGCCGGGAGAAGTTCCTGACGTATCTGCGTGAGGAGGGTAGCGTGCTCGCCAAGCCGACCCCCACCGAGCTCACGGCTCCGATCAATCCGGATCGAGGCGTCGAGGGCCATCGGAACCTGTTCTGCTCCTTCTACGACGGCTGCCTCGACGAGGCGGTCAAGCGCAGCTGGAACAGCTGGACCTGCGTCCGGTGCCAGCTCTTCGCCGTGCAGCCCGCCGAGGCCGGCGTGGGTCTGGAAGACTACGCGACGCAGCGCCGCCTCGGCTAGTCGGAGTAGAGCACCACGATCCAGAGCTGCCCGGCGCCGTAACGGGGGCTGTCGCCGACGGCGACGCCCACCCCGACGCGGTGGAACCTCGCGTCGCCGACGTTCCGGGAGCGCGTCGCGCCCGATGGCGACGCGGCCACGTAGACGTCGGCGGCCGCCTCGGAGCGCCCCCGCGCCAGCGCCTCCTCGGGAAGGCCAGCGGCCCCGGGCGCACCGGCACGGAGCATGGCCCGGGCGGCGCGCGCCGCCAAGGTGTCGAGCACCGGATCGGCGAGGAGCGGCGTCCGCCCGCTCCGCGCCCGCTCCCGCCAGAGCGCCTCCCGCACGAGCTCCTCGGGCCGCAGGCGGCTCTCAGAGGCGTCGTCCACCGGCTCGACCAGGAGCTGGGCGAGGTAGTCGACCGGAGCGCCCGAGGACAGCCGGCCGCGCGCCAGGCCCACGCCGATGCGGCGCACGCGCGGCTCGAGCAGGTTGGCGAGGTGCGCCGGGCTCTCCTCCAGGGACCACTGGGCCTCGAGCGCCGAGGAGCCGCGCGCCAGGTTCTCGAAGACGCGGCGGAAGGGGATCCCGGCCCGTCGCAGGCGCGCTCCGACGTCCCCGGAGCCGGGGAGCACGTGGGCGAGCCGGCCCGAGGCCAGCATGGCGGCGGCCTGGCGGCGGGCCGCCTCCCGCAGGGGTCCGGAGGCCGAGAGCGGATCGAGGCCGTGCCGTCCGCGCAGGGCGTTCACCGCGTCCAGGACCAGCGCCTCGGCGTCGGCGGCGTCGGCCGGGTCGGGCGCCGTCGCCTCCTCGGGCAGGACCAGCGGCGCGCCGCCGGCCGAGACCAGGAGCAGGGCCGCCACCTGCGGGCCGGAGGGGCCGGTCCCCACCAGCTCCACCCGCCAGAGCCCCGGGGCGTCGAAGGTCACCGGGATGGAGAAGGGCTCGGCGCCGGCGACCTCCAGCTCCCGCGCCTTCCCGTCGGGGGCGGTGGCGTAGGCGTGCGGGCGGGCCAGGCCGATCAGGCGGCCTCGCAGCACCGCCCGTTCCCCGACCGCGACCTGGCGCGGGAAGCGCTCCAGCCGGACGCGCCGGCGCGAGACCAGGAGGACGGCGCAGGTGGTGCCGGGTCGCCCGGCCACCCCGGCGCCGGCGTGGGTCGCCTCGGCGACGGGCAGGGCCTGGACCAGCGCCGGCGCGAGCGCGCCCTGCGCCGGATCGGGGTCGGTGGCGCAGGTCGCCTGGGCGGTGGGCGCGTCGTCGAGGGCGCCGGCGCGGGCCAGCGCCAGCCGGACCGCCGGACGCGAGAGGGCAGCTGGATCGCCGGCGGCGCGGCGGGCGGCCAGCTCGCGCGCCGCGCGGGAAAGCGCCGGGGAATGGACCAGCTTTCCGCCGAGCCGGGCCCGGGCCGCGGCCAGCAGCTCCGCCTCGGCCGGGAGGAGCCGCAGCTCCGGCTCCGGCCCGTACCAGCCGGTCCCGGCCGCCGCCGGCGCGGGGCGGGTCGCCGTCGGCACCGGCGCCGGGGCGGAGGCGCAGGCGCCCAGGGGCGGCAGCGCCGGGACCAGCGCGAGGAGCAGCGCGGCGCGCAGGCCCGTCACGGATGGAGCGGTCCCACCCGCACGTCGAGCGCCGTGGCGGCGCCCGCCCCCAGCCTCGCGTTCACGCGCTCGAGGATGGCGGGGGCCAGGGCGCGGAGCTGGTCGGCCCACCGGGCGTCGGCGGCCACCGCGATGAGCGTCCCGTCGCGGGTCAGGGCCCGCAGGCGGGCCTCGCGGGAGAGGCGCCAGCCGAGCGCCTCGGCGAACGCGGCGACGGCGAGCGCCAGGCGCGCCTCGGGCCGGCCCCGCAGCGAGTCGGCCAGGACGCTCGCGACCGATCTGCCCTTTCCGCGCATGGAACGGCAGAAACTAGGAGCCCGGGCGGAGCGGGTCAAGGACCCCGCCTTGCGCGGCATCATGTCACGGCGGCACCTCCGGTCGCAGGTGCGCCGGCGCGGAAATGTCTGGTAAGGATCGCGTGATGGAGGCCGCCTCCCCGAGCGTGAGCCTGGCTGCCGCGCCCCCGGTGGGACGCGAGCAGGCGCGGCCGTCGCCGGTCATCGACCACAACCGCATCAAGTTCTACTGGCTGCTCCGGCTGCAGTGGGGAGCGATCCTCGGGCAGACCGCCGCCATCTCGGTGGTCTGGTTCCTGCGGCTCATCCACCTGCACCTCCCGACGCTCGCCGTCCTGCTCGCGCTGGAGACGGCGGTGACGATCGGGGCCGAGGTCTGGGTGCGGCGGGCGCAGGCGGTCGAGGAGCGGCACATCGCCGGGGCGATGCTGTTCGACGCCCTGGCCCTGACGATCGTCCTGAGCTTCACCGGGAGCTACTCGAACCCGTTCGCCATCCTCTACGTGGTGAACGTGGCGCTGGCCGCGGTCCTGCTCCGCCCGGTGTGGGCCTGGGCGATGCTCGCCGCCAGCCTGGTCCTGTTCGGCGGCCTCTTCGTCCTCGACAACTACATCCACCACGGCTTCGGCCTCTCCGAGTACGACCACCTGGAGCTGATGCGGCTCCACATGCAGGGGCTGTGGGTGGCCTTCGCCATCGGCGCCGCCTTCATCGTCTACATCGTGACCCGCGTCACCGGCGCCCTGTCCGGCCTGGAGGACGAGCTGGAGGCCGAGCGGATGCTCTCGGCCCGCAAGGACAAGGTGGCGTCGCTGGCGAACCTGGCCGCGGGCGCGGCCCACGA